>NZ_JAVRBM010000003.1:0-172992 GCF_034531255.1 Nostoc sp. ChiQUE01b
CATTTGTCATTTGTCATTTGTCATTTGTCATTTGTCATTTGTCATTTGTCATTGGGCATGGCTTTAGTAATCCCCCTTGTCTCCCTGCTCCCCTGCTTCCCCTGCTTCCCCTGCTCCCCCTGCTTCCCCTACTCCCCACTCCCTTACTTCACTGGCCAAGGAATCATCGGATCGTTAGCTAGCTTTTTCGAGACTTCGTATGCACCAAAGCGGTTGAGGTGGCTAGGATCAGAAAAGAAATCATTTACTTTTGTCCACTGTTGGCTCAAATCACGATAAATAAAGTTGGGATTAGTAGCCAAACGTAACATATATTGCTGAAATTGTTGCTCATATTGCTTACGCACTGGATCTAAATAATCTCCCGTCAGAGGCATATTCACAAATACTAAGGAGATTTTATGAGACTGGGTAAACTGAAGCACTTCTTGAAAAGCAGTATCTTGCTGTCCTTCTACTTGGAAAGATTTATAGTCGCTGTCATAATTTCCGGTAACTCTAGAATGTTTTTGATAGTATCTCGCGGGGTTAAAGCGAATAGATAAGGGTAGAAAGCCATCAAAGTCAACCGCTTGCTGGGAAATACTTTCATCTGAAGTACCGTCTGTCAACTGTTTTTGTGATGCAACTGTCTGATTATTACCAAATATGAGTAATTGTTTTTGTAGTAAACTTTTAATTTGGTCGCGGTTTTGATAGCTAACAGAAACAGATGCTAGAGCCTGATTTAACGATTGATTGACAGCTTCATAAGTACTAATCTCCTGTTTTTCTTCGTTTGTTTTTTGTTCTCCCGAATTTACCGTATTTTCTGGCAAATCATCGCTACTTGCCGTTGTTGGTGTTTTTTCAAATGCTTGTTTATAACCAGCTGATGCAGCAAGCGATTTAAAAGTAATATCCTCGCGCCCACCGTTGAAAGCACGCGCACCATCTGCCCAGATAATTATTTTGGGTAGTTCTGATGGTTCTAGTACATGACGAATCACAAAGTCTACAACTTGTGCCGTAGCACCGTTAATCCCAAAGTTGAACACATCAAGATTTGGATAGCCTTGAGTCGCTAAAGCTTTAGAAAGTGCTGCGGGATCTACTCCTCTGAGGGCGCGAGAGGAGCCAATAATCAATATATCTGGCGGACTACCAGTTCTAGCTAAACGCTGTTTATACAGTGCTAGTTGCTCGTCTAACTGTCTGACATTAAAACTTGGCATCTGCGATCGCGCTGCTAAAAGAATAGCTGTTGCGGTTGCTTTTTCCTTCAGTGGTGCGGCTGCCAAATTATTTTTTGGGCTATCATCACTCTGGGTAAATTCCGAAGCATTAAATACAGAACTCTGATTTGGAGGAGATTTTGTCTTGGAAGGGCTGGTAAAAAATATCGTTTTTTCGCTCTGATTTTTTCCAGATGTCAAAGATGCCTTTTGCTCGGAAGATGATGGAAGGGTGGCACTAGCGACTTTTGGCGAACTGGGCGTATTACGTGCAATAATTTGACCCAATACCCAATCAGTTTGGAGGGTGAGCAATAATCCCAGTGTTCCCCAAACCAGAGCAGTTTTAATTCCTTGAACATCATGGTTATGTTCGGCTGACTGGTTGCTTTCGGTAAATAGCTGGCTTTTCAACAGGAATTTTCTCGCAGTTGAACTCGCCGTTGCTATCCAATCTCGCGCTACTTCTGTTACAAAATTTTGAACTTCTTCTGTGGTTAAGTCTGGGCGCAAAATTGGCTCACTAGTCTCAGATGTTACTAAATCGTTAATGTATATAGAAGTAGCAGCAAATTCTGGGGTTGCTTCTGGTACTAAACGTTGGCGATGTTCAAGATCGACGCCATAATGCCAAAAAGGTTCTTTATTCCCAGCACGGCGACCGTAGATACGTACTCCCATAATACCGGAAATTTTTAACTGGCGGATAAACTGCGTAATTTTACTTGCTACTTGTTGCCGATGTGGACAAACAGGTGCATCACACATAATGTGCAATAAACCATTTCTGTTCAGTAGAAGTACGCGAATTCCACCAGTCAATAGTCGCCAATCCAAATCAGGATTGAGTAAGCGCTCTAGTAAAAATACGAGCGCTGGTTCATCGCCAGTATTTGCCAAATCAAGTGGTGATATGGCAAAGGCGGGATGGTTTGCTGCGGGTAAAGCCAGCCAATCAATCCAAGTGGGTTCCTTGTCGCCTGCTTTTTGTCCGTATACAGTGGCGGCGAGAATGGCTTGAGGAGCGATCGCTTCTAGCTGCGGTAAAATCGCCTCTAAGCACATTACCTTGTCTGGGATCGGGGCAGTTCCTAAAGGATCGAAAGCTGGGATACAAAATATATGTAGCGTTGATTCTTTTAGAGAAACTTGGACACCAACTTTTAACCCTGATAGTACTTCAGCTAATAATCGAGCGATCGCTTGCACATCCCCCCAACGCGCCCACTCTTTCAGCATCACCTCTGGTGGCGTCAAATCCACCCGCAGCAGCCAATCAGGGGCAGTTTCGCCGCTTACCTGAGAAACAATTACGGCATCTTGGTAGCCAGAAAGCTTGAGATAACGCAACTTTTGTGCTATGGGTTCGGCAAGCAAAGATGCATCAGGGCTATAGCTTGACTGGCAAAATATCCACAGGCGATTTTCTTCTGGCTGAGAATTCTTTGGCTTATGTAGCTTAATTTTTGCCTGTACTGATACACCTAACGTACTCAGAGTTTCGCTCAGATATCGAGCGATCGCTTCTGGATTGCCTTGGCGTGCCAAACTTTCGTTAGAGACAATTAGCGCCCCACCCGATTGTTTTGATTTTTCCGAGTCTGCTAGCAGCGCTTGCTGTACCTGATCGAGATGCTTATCTATTTGATTTAACTGAACCCGATGGCACCATGAGGGGCGCTGTTCTCCTTTTCTGCGGCCATAGACAAATACTTGATATATTGAGGTTTGTTCGCTGTTTGTGAGGATATCTAAGTTTGTTTGCTGTAGTGCTTGCAGCAAATCAGACAAAGTACGCCAACGCTGCGGACATTCTGTACCTTCACAAAGAATATGAAGGTCATTTCCCCGCAACCGGACTTTCACTCCGAAAGTGTTGATCCCTGTTGCTTGGCTTACCCATTGCACTAAGGATTGCTGGCGATCTGGTACTACTGTTTTCATGCTCAGTTAACTTTACAGTCAGCGATGGTTGGGAGATAGTGCCTGCACTTGTAAACTAGAACCATAGGTTTATCACACTCTGACGTTTTTTTTTAACAATTTTGTTACCTTCGTAGCTCACAAAATCGGCCAAGATAGTCTTGTATAGGTTGCAAGTCTGACTAATGTTGAGTTTTGCGTTTATTTTACTAATAGGGAGTTAGAAATCAGAAGTTAGGAGAGACGCGATTAATCGCGTCTGTACAAGATTTAGGAGTTAGGAGTCAGAATAATTCTATATGACTGGCTGATGACTTGTCCTTTAAAGCCGGATTTGTGTCCTACTACGCTAATGCTCCGGATCGGCTAAACAAATAATAAGCTTATCTCATTTCAACTCTCTCCCTTTATCGTTGGAGTCATCTTAACTCTGAACTCTTAACTCCTAACTCCTAACTCTGAACTCCTAACTTCTTCTTACTCATAATTCCCATAACCAAAAATTAGCAATGCCTCCTACCAACCAACAGTCTTCACCTAAACCCGCATCCAATCTGGATTTGTTTCCCATTTCTCAATCGTTCCTTTTACAAATAGGTACAGCGTCTATATTACTGCTGCTGATTACTGGAAAAACTACAGTAAGAGCACTAGAAGCCATAGGAGAAGCTAGTGAAGAATTATTTCGAGGCGATCGCCTACCCAATCTAGACTTCCCAGATGAACCCGAAATCAATCAAGATGAGAAGATATACACCAAATAATTATTTGCTCAGGAACAACCCGGTGAGCATTAAGTGCAAAACCTAGAACCGTAAACAGTAATTAGCTTTACAAGAATAGAGAATATGGGTTCCCTTTTATACTCTTCGTCTCAAACTGCTGATATATACCCGGTGTCGGAATTATTTTTGCGCCATCGTCTCCAGGTAGTGGAAGAATTGTGGGAGTCAGTTCTCCGGCAAGAATGCGGTCAAAATATGGTGGACTTGTTGCGTGAGTTGCGCGATTTATGTTCGCCAGAAGGACAAGCAACAAATGACCAAGCATCCTCAGCCGTCAAATTAATTGAACAACTAAATATCAACGAAGCAATTCGCGCGGCTCGTGCTTTCGCTCTGTATTTTCAGTTGATTAACATCATCGAGCAGGAATACGAACAACGGCAGCAATTGAGTCGGTATGAGGCAGAAACAGAGGCTATGGAGCCAGAAACACCAGCCAATGTTAACTATTCGTCTAATCAAAGAGAAGATGATGCGCCTGTTAGCAAGGGAATAGCAGCAGCCTTCTTGAAAAAAAGTTATCTAGAAAAAGCGCCAGTCAAACCAAAAGGTACTTTTGCTGCCTTGTTTCCCTATTTATTCAAACTGAATGTCCCACCCCAGCAAATTCAACGTCTAATTGCTCATCTGGATGTACGCTTAGTTTTTACAGCCCACCCGACGGAAATTGTTCGTCATACCATCCGAGATAAGCAGCGACAAGTAGTACAACTTTTGCAAAAACTGGATGCCTTGGAAAACCATTCCGGGACTACGCCAGGAGCGTATTCTTGGGAAGCAGTAGATGTCCGTGAACAATTGCTCGAAGAGATTCGCCTGTGGTGGCGTACAGACGAACTTCACCAGTTCAAACCCACAGTACTAGATGAAGTAGATTATGCCCTGCACTACTTCCAAGAAGTTTTATTTGATGGCATTCCCCAACTGTATAAACGTTTTAAACACACTCTATCCAATACCTTTCCTTGGCTAGAACCACCGAGTAAAAACTTTTGCTCTTTTGGCTCCTGGGTAGGCTCAGACAGAGACGGGAACCCATCAGTTACACCCGAAATCACCTGGAAAACAGCTTGCTATCAGCGCAAAATGGTGCTAGGGAGATATATTCAGTCAGTGAAAAATCTGATTGAATTGTTGAGTGTGTCGATGCACTGGAGTGATGTTTTACCAGACTTACTGGAATCTCTAGAATTGGATCAGTCCCAGTTGAGTGAAGTCTACGACGCACTGGCGCTGCGTTATCGACAAGAACCTTATCGGTTGAAACTGGCTTACGTGCTGAAACGGCTGGAAAATACTCGCGATCGCAATCTAGCTTTGTACAATCGGGAAACGCCAAAAAATCCAGACAGCCCCCTGTACCGTTCGGGAGCCGATTTTTTAGCAGAACTGCGAATGATTCAGCGCAACTTGACAGAAACAGGTTTAAGTTGTCGAGAATTAGAAAATCTAATCTGTCAGGTAGAAATTTTTGGCTTTAACTTGACACAGTTAGATATTCGCCAAGAGTCATCCCGTCACGCCGACGCGCTCAATGAGATCCTGGAATACCTGCAAATATTACCCCAACCTTACAACGAACTATCCGAGGAGCAAAGAGTTGCTTGGCTCACAGGCGAACTGCAAACCCGAAGGCCATTAATTCCGGCAGAATTGCCATTTTCCGAAAAAACCAACGATGTCATTGAAACCTTTCGCATCGTGCGATCGCTGCAACAAGAATTTGGTCTAAATATCTGCCAAACTTACATTATCAGCATGTGCCGCGACGTGAGCGACGTGCTGGAAGTATTGCTTTTAGCCAAAGAAGCCAGACTTTTTGACCCCGCCATTGCCGTCGGAACTATTCAAGTTATCCCCCTATTTGAGACAGTAGAAGATTTACAACGCTCCAGAAGCGTCATGCGAAAACTGTTTGAACTGCCGTTATATCGCGCTTTGTTAGCAGGTGGTTACGAACAGACAAAAACACAAGGTACAGATGAAAATTCACCCTCCCCTGCTCCCCCTGCTCCCCCTGCCTCCCCTGCCTCCCCTGCCCCCCCTGCCCCCCTGCTCCCCTGCTCCCCTGCCTCCTCCATCACCCCCAACTTACAAGAAGTAATGCTGGGGTATTCTGACAGCAACAAAGACTCTGGTTTTTTAAGTAGCAACTGGGAAATTCATAAAGCTCAAAAATCATTGCAAGAAATAGCAGAAAGCTACGATTTGAATTTGCGGATTTTCCACGGACGCGGCGGTTCTGTGGGACGAGGTGGCGGCCCCGCTTACGAGGCAATTTTGGCTCAACCGGGTCATAGTATCAATGGGCGAATCAAGATTACCGAACAAGGAGAAGTTTTAGCTTCCAAATATTCCTTGTTAGACTTGGCTTTGTACCACATGGAAACCATCACCACGGCTGTGATTCAAGCCAGTCTTCTGCGGACAGGGTTTGATGATATTGAACCTTGGAATGAGATTATGGAAGAATTAGCAGTGCGATCGCGTCAACATTATCGTGCCCTAATCTACGAACAACCTGATTTTGTTGACTTTTTTCACCAAGTAACTCCCATTGAAGAAATTAGCCAGCTACAAATTAGTTCCCGTCCAGCCCGCCGTCCATCTGGTAAGAAAGATTTAAGCAGTCTGCGAGCTATTCCTTGGGTATTTAGCTGGACACAAAGCCGCTTTTTGCTTCCTTCGTGGTACGGCGTTGGCACAGCTGTACAAGAATTCTTGAACGAAGAACCAGAAGAACACTTGAAATTGCTGCGCTACTTTTACGTTAAGTGGCCCTTTTTCAAGATGGTGATTTCTAAGGCTGAGATGACCTTGGCAAAAGTAGACATCCAAATGGCGCATCACTACGTCCAAGAACTCTCAAAACCAGAAGATCAACTTCGTTTTGCCAAGGTTTTTGACCAAATTGCCAGCGAGTTCCATCTTACAAGGGATTTGGTGTTAAAAATCACCGATCACAATCGACTGTTAGATGGTGATCCTGTCTTGCAACGATCTGTGCAGTTACGTAATGGCACAATTGTCCCCTTGGGATTTATCCAAGTTTCACTACTCAAGCGCCTACGGCAGTCCCTAAATACTACTGCTACTTCTGGAGTCATCCACTCTCGTTACAGCAAAGGTGAGTTACTGCGAGGGGCATTGTTAACTATTAATGGTATTGCAGCTGGGATGAGAAATACAGGTTGATGGGGAGTGGGGAGTGGGGAATGAGAATGAGGGAGCAGGGGAGGCAGGGGAAAAATTTCTAACTCTTAACAAATGACCAATGCCCAATGCCCAATGACCAATGCCCAATGCCCAATGACAAATGACAAATGACAAAAAATAAAATTTTAATTTGCACTTTCTTGGCGGTGTCATCAGGTTTCTTTGGTGCTTATACAAGTGGACAAATTACCATAATGCTGCATAGCCAAAAGTGCCAAAACCAACCTTGGGGTTTAAAGGAGATGTGCAACGCTTGGATGACACCAGGAGCAATATGGCAAGGTAGCACAACAGGACTATGGACAGGCACTATCTTAGGGGCATTTGTTGGTGGTGTGGTGACGCGACAAGCTCGTGATTAATCTAATGTGATACCAATTCAATTAATGATTGCAACACATCCTTGGGTAAAGACGCGATGAATCGCGTCTCTACAGATTTTCAAATTGGTATGAGTTTGAGGGTTGGCAGCTTTGGTGTCAGCAAGGCTGGTAAAATCTACCCATAGCGAAGAAGAGAAAATCACCATGCCTACCGAAACTAACCCAGGAAATCAAACTACTACAGGGGCTGATGCGATTGATGAAGCGATCGCACAGGGAATTGATTTTGATGGTTCTCCCATTCCCCCTGCCAAGCTAGAACTTTATGGTAAAGTTATGGCGCTAGAAGGCAATAGACAGCGTAGTGGTGTATCTAATACGATGCGATCGCGTATTGTGCGAATTGGCGCAAAACACATTCCTCAAGCAGAACTCGACCAGTTACTCGTAGATGCTGGTTTCGCACCCCTAAAAGAGAAAGAAATTGCCTTTTTTTATAGTGGTAAATAAAGTTAGGAGTTAGGAGTTAGGAGTTTGGAGTTCGTTGAGATAAGATACTTTAGCGATGTCTGGCGACAAACTCTGACACTCCTTCGCACGGGAGATCACCTCATCAATCTTCGACAGCACTGCCCAAAATCCAGATTGGCTGGGAGAGTAACCACAGCGCATCCAGCAGTTGATGTCAGCATGATACTTTCTTAGTGTTGTCTGTGCGGAAAGTTCACACATCGACTATGCTACCACTGATATCTTTCTGGTTTCATTCGCTCCCAAGCAAAATTCATTTTTACCCAAGCATCCCGCCAGTAACTTTTAAAACTATGTCCTCCAGCTCTAAGTGCGCGATGATGACCAATCCAGACTAGAATCACTGGTACATAGTAAAGAAATTGCTGCATAAGATAAGTGAGCTTCCGTAACCATGCAGGGCGGTTTCTGTGTAGAACTGCCAAACGCTCGTATTGAAAACGAATATGCTTTACTTCGTCTCTCAATATTTGTTGACACAACTGCTTAAGAACTGGGGAATTTGTTGCGTTTTGAATTGCTTTGTAATAGACCAATGCTAGAGTTTCAACCATAATCACGGGAGTTGTCCAAATCTCCATTGTTGGGATTGCATAGCGTATTTTCCGAAACAGCGTGTCGCCCCAGTTACGCTGTAACCGAGGAATTTGGGCAAGGTCTAGAAACCGTCCTAAGTCGCCTCCGTGACGTTGTTCTTCTTTGATGAATAGTTCTATTACATCAACATATCTGGGATCTTTGATGCGCTGTGCATAGTTTTGAGCAGTAGACAGTAAGTGCAACCCATCTGATGTCTCACCCAACTGCCAAGCTGCTAAAGAATCTGCTATGGCATTCTGTTCATCCTCTGTGATTTCTGCACCCCGTTTCCAAGGGATTTCTAATTGAAACTCAGCATTAGCTTTGTAGTAAGTGTACCACTCATCAGATGTTGTGATTGAAGACAAAGTAGGTAACAGCTTGTGAGGATTCATTAAAACTCCAAATGTGTGTAGGATTGTATTGTTTTAATGATTCCCAAAACTTACTGTAAACTCCTTAGATTGTAATTGCGATCGCCACGCTATCTAATGCAACCCCCTGCAATGCCATTGTTTCGGCTGACAATGCGATTAGACCTCTTGCAAAAGCCCCCTAAACCCCACCCCCAGCCCCTCCCCGCAGGCTCTTAGGGGAGACTTTGACGTAAGTCAAAGGCGGGGTGGGGTTCTTATTTTGGATTTATGCAAGAAGTCTATTGTTTGGACTGACAATGCCATTGTTTGGACTGACAATGCCATTGTTTGGACTGACAATGCCATTGTTTCGAGTGACAATGCCATTGTTTCGAGTGACAATGCCATTGTTTCGAGTGACAATGCCATTGTTTCGCCTGACAATGCCATTGTTTCGACCTGCAAAAATTAACTCACGCTTTTTTTAACAAAGTGTAGGGGTTTAAGTCCCCGGCTTCTATCAAGCCGCAAGTGTTGTGGCGGGGTCTAAATCCCCGTTACAACACGGAAAAAGCGAATTGCTCTCTTCTCTACGAGACGCTTTGCGAACGCAGCGTTAGCGAGTCTTCTCCCTTGGCGCTAGCCTCTCCCTTTGGGAGAAGGGGAGACGCCAAGGGCGAACGAGCGTCATTGCGAATTGCGTTAGCGCAGCGTTAGCGAGTCCGCGAGCGTCATTGCGAATTGCGAATTGGTTTAACCTTGTTCTATCTAAAAATCCTAATTTACTGTTAGATTTTTTGTTCTAATGGGCACATTAAATGTATACAGTATATCAGTATGCATATATGCCCGCCCAAGATAAAACCCGTCGTTTGCCTTCTCAGTCAATTAGTCAAGATATAAACTCATTGCACGGTTTGCAAACCATCAGCACATACAACACAACCCGTACTGATGCGTCTATAGAAAGCTTACAGCAAGCTTATCAAGCTATGCTGGCGCAGCAACAATCCGAAACTGAAAAACTAACTTTATATCGTGCTGCTGCTGATGCTGCACGATTAGCAGAATGGGAATTTCATAATGCTGTATTAGCCATGAAAGAAGTAATTCGCGGGCAATATGGCTCAGATAGCGATCAAGCTCAAGCCGTTGGACTGAAGAAAAAATCAGAACGCAAGCGTCCCAATCGTAAAAAGTCAGTTGCGATAGCGTAACTGCCCAGTGGAAGCGATCGCAAGTTAATAACTGAAAAGCGATCGCTAACTTTTCTCTCGGTGCGATTACCCATATTCAAAAACTGTAAACTGTTGAATTCGACCTTTAATTGCCAATAAATAATCTTTACTCAAAATTCAATCTATCAAAATAGTGAATTCATTTCATAACTATTGATGCGAGAACTTCTATCTAGGGATCGATATGACAAATAAGCTAAATGAAGTAGAAATAGTATACTAAATCACATGAGATTGTGTTGTATGAAATCCAATTATGTTGCAAAGCAGCTTTCCATTCTAAAACGCTGGATGGCCACAGCGCTGTTTTGTATGTTAGCGATCGCTTTTGTTTGGCAAGGTGCATTTTTCTCCAATACCTCAGCAATGGCTGATCCTGCTGGAACCTTGATTGCGTATGATGATGCAGATCGCGCTCAAGACAAAGCTAGTAGAGATGCAGGACGAACCAAAAATTTCATTGACGATACGGCAGATAAAGTTAAAAACGCTGCCAAGAGCAATGCCAGTAAAGTTGACCAAGCAACAGACAATGGTAGTTTTGTTGAGCGCAAAGCCAAGAAAGATGCCGCTACAATTCAGAGAAGAGCAAATGAAGATTCATCTCGGACTAAAGAAGCAATAGACAACACAAAGAATGCAGTTGAACGTACTGTTGAAAACATTAAGGATGCTTTTGGTAAATAGAGATATAGATATAGCAATCCTATTGGATTTGTGAAAATCAAAAGCTTTAAATTTCCGATTTCTCTAAGAAGTCGGAAATATTATTGTTTGCGAATAATTTTGGAAAGTCTCAGGTCAACCCCTGCGGGGAAGTCAAAAGGAGCCAGTGCGTTGGGCGGCTCTGCCGACTTGTTCGCGCAGCGTCTCCCCTTGGGAGAAGCAACTGGCTCTCAAAAGTCAAAATTGAAGCACGACCAGGATAAATCCGGGGGCTTGAATTAATGTGTGTCAAGTGAATATCATTACAACAAGGCGTTAAACCAAATAACTTGTATTAGGTACGATCGCAAAGAAGGCATACTCATACCAAGCAGTCCAGATGAAACTGCGAATCCATCGCTGACGCTTGTCGAGACTCAATTCATATTCAAACGCGCCACGAGATACATCAATGGAAGATAGATGAGAGTTGCAACCGCAGCCATGCTGATAAGTAAAACCGTATTTAGAAGCAATACTTTGCACCTTCATTTGCATAGCAAACACCTTACCCGCATGGAGTATGGCATCCCAAGCACGTTTATGCTCAATATCGCGCCGATCAAATCGTAAAGCACGTTCTTCAAAAACATGATCGCGGTAAATTGGTGCTAAATGTACGTGATAAAAGCTAGCAGGTAGTTCATAACCAAACTCATTAAACAAATCTATGCCAATGCGAGCCACTTTTACTTCATCAGCGTAATCTGTCCCCTTTGACTCCAGATCATGGAGAATCTCTGCAAAGTTCGGATAGCTGTGTTTGAGAAAGTCTTGCCCAAAAAACTCTAGGGTTTCCCATGCCAGTTGTGTAAATAACTGGGAAAATGATGGTATTAGGTGAGCTAGTTGGGGGCGATCGCTAAATAAATCAACATCACCACGTTCCAATTTATACAAAAATAACTGCGCCATCTCAATATAGCTTTGGGGTTGAGAAAGTCCGACACTCGTGGTTCCTCTAGCAATGTCTTGCCATATAGAAGGTAGTTGAGAAACATGAACCGCATTTTCTCCAGCAATCACTGCAACAGGAGGACATTCGAGAAGTTGCATCGACAATCTCCTTTAAGACTTTAATATGTAATTTACCTTAAGCGATCGCTAAATCTATCTTTTGAACACAATAAAAAATGTTTGACAGACTGTCTTTTGACAGTTGTATCAACAATGGGCTATACCTACGCAATTTTATTTATAATTTTTGGGGCATTCGGCATTAGTTATTTTACGATAATTCCTAATTCAGTTCCCCACTCAAAGCATTCTCTTCACCCACCAGCTATTTTCCTATATATTTTTTCACCCTTGATTAATTCTTCATAGTACTGCTCGTAAGAGGTGAACCTGATAGATTCTTGTCTTCCCAAACCTAAAATACCAAAGGTGCAAAGGCTATTATAAAACAGTTCGTGTACCCGTTTTTGAAGTACCTGATTAAAATATATGAGGACATTACGACAAAGAATCACATTAAACTCATTAAAAGAACTATCAGTGGCTAAATTATGCTGGGCAAAAACAACATTTTCTCTTAGAGACGAGCGAAAAATAGCATTGTCATAAGCTGCTGTATAATATTCTGAGAAAGATTTTTTGCCGCCTGCTTTCAGATAAAGGTGAGTATATTCCTGCATCATTTTCAGCGAGAAAATCCCACTTTTGGCATTTTGTAATACCTTCTCATTCGTATCAGTGGCATATATGCGGCAACGGTGATAAAGTCCTTCTTCTTGCAGTAAAATTGCCATTGAATAGACTTCTTCACCAGTTGAACATCCAGCGTGCCAGATCCGAATAAACGGATAGGTTTGTAAGAAGGGAATAACCTGATTTCTGAAGGTATTATAAAAGCTGGGATCGCGAAACATTGATGTTACATTCACTGTCAGAGCAAGCAAAAATCTTTCTAAATAGGCGCGGTTGTGGAGTAACCGCTCTTGCAATGCAGAAATATTTGCTACTCCTTCTAATTGCATGAAGCCTTGAATACGGCGCTTGAGTGAGGAAAGAGCATAATTGCGAAAGTCATAACCATAGTATTGATACACACCCTCCAAGAGCAAGTGTATTTCTATATCCTCCAAGATGGGTTTGGGCAGAGGCATAATAATATTCATCATTCATCATTCATCGGTTTCAGCTCAACCAAGTGGCTTTTACTACTAAAACAGCGATCGCAATTATTGAAATTCCAGCTAGCCATCTAACCTGATAGCGCAGATTTTTAATCTCTTGGCTCAGACTTTCTGTCTGTGGTAGAGAATATGGTTCCAGTTTGACAACTTCAATAGCTACTTGTTCGGGTGTTTTTTGAGGGTTTTCAAAAGAGACTTGTGTGTGTAGCCAATTAGTAATCAGTTGGGGACAGTTCTTTTTAAACCAATTTAAAGCTATGCTTCTAAAAACTGGTTTGGACATTCGGGCAATTAATTTCATCACCCTATTTAAGGGTTTCAGGCGAAGCTTTTGATTGATCAAATTGACTGAACCAACATCATAAAGACAATCCAGAATTAGTTTCACAGTGGCTTCTTCACTGTTAACCAAGTTTTGCAGTAAAAGCAGAACATCATGCATACGCTCTGCTTCCATATACTTTTCTGCCAAGTTTCCTGGAGGACTGACAGAAGGATTTACAGGATTTACAGTTGGATTTAGGGTGTTTTTTCTTACTATCGTCATAATATTGGTAATATAGCCGCCATAATAATGTCAGTACACCTATCTACCGAGAGAAAGATTTTTTATCTAGAGAGAGAACCTAAAAGCCAAAATTTATTCGTGAGAAACATGACTATATCGTGTTTGGAAAAAATCTATTTGTCTAGTTTTGATAAATCTTTTATCTACTTCAGAGTAAATAATTTTTTTATTTGGATGCTAACACTTCAATTTGCAAAATCACCCGTTCTAATTCCTCAATTATTACAGTGCTTTCAGTTTTTTTAAAAGCATCTACAAGCGCCCGATAATACCAAAGAGTACCTTCTTTACGCCCATGAAAACGTTCCCAAAGTGATTCGCCCAAAATGCGATAATCTTTGAGAATAGACTGGGCATTGTAAAGTTTATCAGCTAATGACACAAGCAGTACTGATGGGGAAGCTGTAGGAATATGAGCAATATATGCCTCTTTGCGCTGTCGCCAAGGGGGTTTTGGAGTTGTATCAGCGTCAGTACAACCATCTACAATTGCTGTTACATTGTCACCAAAACGACGGCGAATTTCTTCTCGTGTTGCAGCGCCACCTTGATCTTCGATCGCATCGTGTAAGAGGGCTGCGATCGCTTCATCTTCATTTGCACCGTATTCTAAAGCAATACTGGCGACACCTAATAAATGAGCTATGTAGGGAACATCTGAACCTTTACGAACTTGGTTAGCGTGCAGTTGGGTGGCGTAGGTCAGGGCTGTGGTAAAACGTTCTGAGAGCATTGTATAAAAAAATTCCAGCAGTCAGAAGAACTCAACCGAAATATTGGGTTTGTGTCAATTTTATAACAAATCGCTCCAAGTGCAGAGGTAATAAAGGATGAAAGGGGTACGGAGGGAAAATTCAAATTAGATAAACAACATTTAAATCTATATTCCATCGCCAGATAGATAAAACTCTGCTGTTAGTTTATTAAATTTACTCAAGGATGTACTTCAAACTAGGAGTTAACTCAACATAATGCCAGACAATCCTGGATTAGGAGAGCAAGCGCTCAATAAAGCGGCAGAAATAGGATTATCTAGTCAATTAGATGAAGTAGAAAATTTAGATGTAGACATCAAGACAGACCCGCTGAAACTGGTTCAGGGAGAGGTGGATGAAGTCACGATTGAAGGTCAAGGTTTGGTGATGCAGAAAGACCTCCGCATGAAGGAGCTGGAAATGCAAATGACTAGTGTTGCCATTAATCCTCTAAGTGTAGCTTTTGGCAAAATTGAACTAACTAAACCGACTAAAGCTCATACACAGGTTGTGTTAACCGAAGCTGATATCAATCGTGCTTTCAACTCCGAATATGTGCGATCGCAACTACAAAGTCAAAAAATACATATTAACAGACAATTGAGGACTATTGAACCTCAAGATGTAGATTTTCGATTACCGGGTGATGGGAAAGTAGCACTAAATGCCAGCATAAAATTAGTAGAAACTGATGAAAATCAGCAAGTTGCTTTTTCCGCAGTTCCCAGAATTAGCAGCAATGGAAAAAGTGTTAGTTTGGAAAATATCGAGTATGGCGAAAGTGAAGAAATATCGTCAGATTTGACAAAAGCTTTGATAGATCAAACTAGCGAAATTTTGAATCTAAGTAATTTTGATTTAGATGGCATAAGTTTGCAAGTCAACCAACTAAAAGTAGAAGTAGGCAAACTAATCCTACAGGCTGAAGCTTATGTGGAAAAAATTCCTTCAGCTTAAAAATGTAACGTTCATAAATTCAGGATACTAATAATGGAAACTACAGAAACAACGCAAACAGGTTCAACACCTTTTCCAAATATTCCACCAGTTATTGAAAGTAACGACAGTGAGTATCGTGATACCGGTGTACCCAGTACAGTTGCGATCGCCGGACATCCCCTACACCCGTTGAGTGTGATCTTTCCCATAGCCTTTCTAGCCGCCGCTTTGGGAAGTGACGTTGGTTACTGGTTAACTGGCGATTTCTTTTGGGCTAGGGCTTCGCTATGGTTAATCGGACTTGGACTAGCTGGAGGTCTGCTTGCATCTGCGATCGGTCTGAGCGACTTTTTGAAAATTGAACGAGTCCGCAAGCGCGCCGCCGGTTGGACGCATTTGATACTTAACGTTTCTATACTAGTTTTATCACTCGTTAACTTTCTCTTACGCTTGGGCGACGCTGAGTCCCGAATATTACCTTGGGGACTGTTAATCTCGCTTGTTGTCGGTACACTGACTAGTGCTTCTGGTTGGTTCGGTGCTGAACTCTCCTATCGCCACAAAATTGGTGTAGTAGGTGGAGGTAGCAGAAGATATCCTTAAAGGAGGCAGAAGATAGGAAAAACGCAGCACTTAACAAGATAGTTGGTCGGAGCTAGAAACCCAGTGACAGATTATTATTTACAGCTTCCGCTAAGAATATTTAGCAGTTATCGTTTGTATTTGATACAGTTTTGATACATCTTGTGGGATGGAGATGAGTCCGATCTAAGGTTTTACCAAATCAAAATTTGGGAGGATATTTCCCTTACCCAGTAAGGCTTTTGAACCCATCTCACAACAAAAAATGTCGCTTGTTTAATTAATAACTGTATACTTTATCTATGTGGTGAAAAAAATTACATCCTGTTAAATACTAACTCTTTATATACACAAGCTTATAAAAATTACAATTATACAAAAGTGTGAGATTGCAATATTGAATTTTATACTAAATTAAGTTTAAAAAAGTGTGCGAACGGTAATTTTCAGACTTGAAAGTGTTTTAATAAAGTTATTACCGAAAGTTTAGAGAAGCAAAAACATGAAAGGTTTCAGGAAGTTATCTTCAATAGCAGTATTGCTATTTGCCTTTGTGTCTCCGCCCTCATTAGCTGAAGCGAAAGATATTTCTCTAAGTAATGCTCTGAATGAACAGAGCGTTGCACCAGATGCCAACCTGGTTGAAAATAAAACCGGAGAGCTTTTGATTGCTCAACGGCGGTCAAGACGATACTATAGACGACGGCAGATAATCCGACAACGGCAGCCCTTCGGACGATACCAGATTATCCGACGACGGCAGCCTTACGGACGATATCAGAGAATCCAACGACGGCAGCCTTACGGACGATATCAGAGAATCCAACGACGGCAGCGTTTTGGACAACGCCAGATTATTGAACGACGGCAGCCCTACGGACGATACCAGATTATCCGACGACGCTATTAGATATAGGCGTGAAAATGACGTAGGCATAATTCATGAATTATACCTACTAAGGATTTCGGATAAGGCAGATAAATCACTAACCATTAGCTATAGTGGCTCACTCCAGCCTGGGATTAATCGCTGGTATCACCTTGAAATTGGCGATTTTCCAAGGTTGTATCATCAAGATTTGTTGCTGAGATGAAAATTCAGTACTGGTGGAACGCTCTAATAAATCTACTGTATTTCCGAGATTCAAACCTAAATCACTTTGCAAAGATAACTCGGCTGTTTCTCCGTGAGATTCATAACATCGCAGAATTAAATGTTGAGGATCATCTTCAGATGGTTTCAAGGCCATCAAGATCAAATTTTCAGCTGATAAGTCTAGGAAACTTACTCCTTCAATAGTACTGTTAGCGATAGCGGAGGGTTGAGCCAGTGGCCAATTCAATATCACTTGCAACGGTATATTCAATTCATAGCCACGCCGTACTGTATGGGCTGATTCCCAGCTATCAGCATGAGGATACAAGGTATATTTGAACTCATGAAAACCTCGGTCAGCTTCTGGGTCTGGCCAATTAGAACTGCGTAGCAGTGTTAGGCGGAGTTGATTTGGTTTGCTGTCATAACCGTATTTACAATCATTGAGCAAACTGACACCATAACGATTTGGGATTGCGGTATTTGTCTGTGTGTCCTCTGCTGTTAAATCAGCCCAACGCAAAGCAGGAACTTCCCATTTTGCTTGTTCTGCGGGGGTTTGCAGTTTAGTTGGGCGGCGAATCGCGCCACAGGGAATTTCATAAGTAGCAAAGTCGGCTTCAATATTTAGAGGAAAAGCAGCTTTCACTAATACATGATTTTCTTGCCAATTGACAGTTGTAGCGATGTTCAGCAGAGGTGAACGATTTTGCAGAATATAGTCTTGGCAAAATTCCGATTCACCCAACTGACGCACCACGCGCACACGACTTTGCACTGGGCCTTGTTCTAACCACTGAATAGATTGAAGATTTGTTGAGGGTAAGGGATGTTGAGCATAATTGGGGTCTATATTCCAAGCATCCCAATATTGCCCACTGTCTTTAAAAGCTTGCAGTTGATTTCCCGCCCCACTCAAAACTTCCCGTTGATAAGTTTTGTCAAAAACACTTGATAAATCTCCGGTGTCAGGATCTATAACAACTCGCAAGAATTCATTTTCTAAAATCCAGTCTGGGAGGAGTGAGGGAGATGGGGGAGATGGGGGAGATGAGGGGGATGAGGGGGAAAGCCAAAATATGCGGTAGCCTACGGGTGGAATTTCGGTGGCGAGAAATATTAGGGTTGATGGTTCAGATAATTGGGAGACAAGCTGCTTTCCAGAAACATCGTAAATTTGCCATTCTTGGGTAATTTTTGGTGGCGTGGGTAAGGCTACAGAGACTACCTCAGAACGTTGCCAATTGAGAGAATTGAAAACAAAAATAGGCAGACTATCGGGTTTTGGTGGTTCTGATAGGGTAATGTGAGATGCGATCGCTAAAAGTGATTCCTGTAATATTTTCGTTCCCACTTGTTGGACTTGTTGCCATTGGGGCAAGGCATCTGTGTAAACTTGGGTAATTGAAGAACCAGGTAAAATATCGTGAAACTGTTGAAATAACACCAATTTCCAAGCTGCTTCAATTTCTGCCTTGGGATATGTCACACCACAGCTTACAGTTGCCAAGGTAGCAAATAGTTCAGCTTGATATAATAAATTTTCACAACGACGATTCCAGCGTTTTTGATCTGCGTGGGTAGTGTAGCAACCACGATGAAATTCTAAGTATAGTTCGTTACTCCAAGTAGGGAATGAGGGATATGAGGGGGATGAGGGGGATGGGGAAGCAGGGGAAGCAGGGGGAGAATAATAACTCTTGACTCCTAAATTCTGACTCCTGCCTTCTGCCTCCTGCCTCCTGCCTCCTTTACTGATTTGCTGTAAATACTTTTCAGCCGTCGTAAATTCTAAGTCTGGAAATAAAGGCGACTTTTGCCAGCGTTGGGCGGTTTCTAACATATCACGGGTGGGGCCGCCGCCGTGGTCGCCGACACCGGGAAGCCAGAGAGATTCTGGTAAACTAGTTTGGGTTTGCCACTCAAGAGCATAAGTTGCCATTTTAACTGGGTCTATAGCTTCACCGATGAGTGCAGACATTAAACTAAAGACTTCACTGCCGTCAGGCGATCGCCACCAAAAAGCCCCATAATCAAATTTAGTAGTATCATTCCACCGTAACTTCTGCGTTACAAAATACTCAATTCCAGCATTAGCGAAAAACTGCGGTAAAGTTGCACAGAAACCAAAAGAATCTGGAACCCATTCCACAGTTGAAAGCTTGCCAAATTTCTCCTGAATGTAGCGCTGACCATACAATAGCTGACGGACTATTGATTCACCAGTAATTAGGTTGAGTTCTGGTTCCACCCACATTCCGCCGACAACTTCCCAACGTCCAGCAGCTACCTGTGCTTGAATCGCCCTAAACAAATCCGGGCGATGTTCTTCAATCCAAGCATAAAGTGCGGGACTTGAATGACAGAAAATTAACTCAGGAAAATCTTCTTGCAACTTCAAAACCGACTCAAAAGTATTTTGCGCCGCATTCCAAGTTTCACTCACAGGCCATAACCATGCTAAATCTAAGTGAGCATGACCCAATAAAAAAATTTTAGATTTTATATCCCTAGCCTTCAAAAAGGGGGCTAAGATATCGGATTGAATTAAATTTTGACGTAGAGATAAAAACGACTGTACTAACTCTCCTTCCTCCTCCGTGTTCTCTGCGCCTCTGCGGTTCGTAACCTCCCCCACCATCGCCGCCAAAACATCCAACCTCTCCGGCGCAAACTTTTCTAAATAAAGTTGCACCACAGCTAACTCATCAGCCACAAAACCCGGATCGGGATTATTATTAACATAAGACTCATAAACTAAGAGCGATCGCACTAAAGCACCATCACAATGTCCCGGACTCACTAACCGCAAAGCCACAGTGAATTCTTCCCCTGGTGTCACTTCCTGACTGAGAAGCACTCTCGGCGAACAATCAAATAAATCACCCTCCAGCACTAACTCGCCATTTACATAAATCTCAGCAGAATCCGCCCACCAAACCAGCGCCAGCCGCAAAGATAACCCAGCTAAGGGATAGCCGTGTAAATCTTGGGGAACCACCAATCTTTGCACTAGCCATAGCACTTTTTTCCCGCCCATCCAAGCAATATGTTCTTTAGCATTCAACTGGACTGGTTGCCAATCAGACAAATCAGCAGCTACAACATCAGTAATAACTAAGTCAGATTCCTGATACAGCCACGTAGACTGAAGATTAACTTGACAAAAAGAGCGCAGTTGCTCAATTGCTTGTGAAATAAATTTGGTCTGGGATTGAGAGACAGTCGGGGTCATATATTCGCTAAGATGAGGTGTTGGTCGTTTTTATTGTTTGGCGCGAGTCTCACAACTTAACAAGACTTGAACTAAAAAATTACTACTATGTCTTCTGGTTCCTCTGGTCGTTATCAAAGCAGACTATTTAACTTTATCCACCAGCAATCTCGGCGGGTGACACAACAGTGGGAACATACCTTTCGGCATTTGCAAGTTGCCACTAAGTGGGGTGTCGAGGTACTACTTTACCCAGTGTATCTACTGTTTCAGTCATCTGAATTATCTGGGAAAACGCTACATACTAAAGAACCACAAACTAGATTAAAGTTACAACCAAATGATACCGATTTCCAGCCTGAAACTCTACCCAATGCTGATAGTCCCATTCAAAATGTACTAGAGGCTGTCAATTACCTGTCATCAGATGAACCCGCCTCCACTCCTACGAAAGCATCTAAACATTTCAATCCCTTGGCTTTATTGGGAGTTTTTCGGCTGAAATTCGTTGAAAATAACTCTAATTTTACTCAATCATCAAATATTACAGTTAATCAAGCTGTCAGTCTCAACCCTTCACAATTAGACAATGCCCTTCAACAGCGTCTTCCAATAGTGCGAGGAATTGCCACAAATTTGATGAATCGAAATTTAGTATTTGTTACTGCCGACAATGAAATTCTAGATATCTTAACACCCGAACAACAGGCAAAATTAGAAAACAGAATTATTAATGAAGTTGCTAAGTACTGGCAGTCTAGGCGTTTGATTGTAGCTAAAAAAGAAACGCAGTTATTACCACAAATTGACCGATTATTAGCAAAACTCACTAACGTAAATCCAGCTGAAATTGCAGTTTTAGCGGAGGGTATACCAAAAGATTTACTCAATACAGATAGATTATTAGCATTTCTAGATATAGCCATTGCTAAGTTGGAATCGAATGCTTTAGTCCCAGTGCAAGAACGTAGCCAGGAAATTGTCCAAGTTGTCCAAACTCAGTTAAATATATTTCTTTATGGCAAAGAGCAATTAGCTGCCAAAGGAGAAATTGCCCTTAACGCTGATGGTTTAGAAACTCATTCACAGAATTTTCAGGCTTTGATTGAGGCGGCGCTTAATTACTTTTTTGGTATTGGTAATAGAAAAACACTTGAGACAACAACCAGCAATGAGAGATTGCCAGGTAAACTATTTCCATCACGCCTGAGAAAAGCTTTGTCGAAAAGCCCTCTGGTAGAGAATCAGGATTTAACAGACGATCCTTGGCTAACGTGGAATGATTTATTTGGTGACACCAAAACCGTTGCTGACAAGCCAGTTACACTTTCTGGGGGGAAAAATCCTGCTTTAGCCCCAAGTTTATCAATAGGGCATTTTCCACAAAAGAATTTGAGTGTAAAACAATCTCAAGTCGGATCTGGTTTAGTACAAAGAAAACAACCAAGTAGTAATCTCGCCTCAAATCAAAAAACATCTGGAAAAGTCGCTTCTGTAAAACAAACTCAAACCCGCATTTCCCAAACTAAAAGCGAGAGTCGTAAAGGGGAAATTTTGCAACAGCAATTTCACCAAAGCAGTCAAGTTGAGGCACAGCCAGACTGGATAGAAACCACAGCAACTTCAACTGGTTATGAAAAGCACCCCTTAGAGCAACTTTTGGAATGGCTTGATTATATTATGGTCTGGCTAGAAGAGAGATTTGTAAAGATTTTTCAGTCGTTGCGGCAGCTATGGCAAAGAAAATAAGCTAAGGGATATTTTTTAAAAATTTACTATAATATTCACAATTTTACAATTCAGATTTTTGGAATAAATATAGGGTGCGTTAGCAAAGCGCAACACACCATACATATACTCTGAAATTTTGAATTTTGTTAGCGCAGCGTTAGCGAGTCCCCGAGCGTCATTTTGAATTTTGAATTGTTATTGGTGGTTGTCTAAGTGAAAATTATTGTTTACTGTAAATACTTTAATTTCAAAAATCCATTAGATAAACCGAAAATTGAGACGTTTGTAGTAAATGTATCTCAAATCCCGAAGATAGGTGAAACAATTGTAGTGGAAAGAATTTCACCCCAAAAGCAGTTTGTAATTATCTTTGAGTACATTGTGACAGCAGTACAATTTAATGTTTCTAAAGAATCGGCTGATGCCGCAGATGCTCAAGTAAACGCATTTTTGAACCACTGTTGGGAGGGAACATCAAATTTCAAAGTTACAAACTTTTTAGAACAATAATCTCTCACCACAATATATGATTGAGTAAATAACGTAACAGCTTTAATCCTGTTGGTTCAGGGTAATCAGTTGGCAAAAGAGCCAGCATTGCATTTTGCAATTTTCCTAAAGCTATATCTACTTCCTGGCGCTTTGGTCTGGTTGTTTGAAGAAAGTGTAATGGTTCGCCTACCCGAATTGTTAACTCTTTTCCCAAATAGAGGTCATGAGTTCCAATCAGCCCAATTGGAATAATCGGTACACCAGCCCGCAAGGCATAGATTACAGTCCCGCGCTTCAAAGGGAGATGCAATTGAGCTTCAGCAGTTCCTAGTCTTCCTTCAGGAAAGAGAATCATCCCATCCCCACGAGTCAAAATTGCCAGAATAATCCGGTCTATTTGTCGCAGTGTATGCATGTCTTCCCCTGTGGTTACTGTCTGTTTAATTGCTGCGGCTAGCTCAACTAAATCTTGCCTTCCTGCTTTAGCCGCTTCTATGACAGCAATTTCTTCTTTCCACACCCGTTTCAAAGGAATCACACCCCCTGCAAAATCCAGGATGAAGCGCTTCCACCACTTGTTATAGAGGGTACGAGCATCGCCCAGGATGTAATAGTAAGGTTGGGTAGGGAGTTCAGCTAAGAGGAGCAAGGGATCGATGTGGTGGAGATGGTTGACTGCTAAAATTGCAGGTTTCTGAGGTATCCTTTCAAGGTGTTCGACCCTTACTTTGAAAAAGGAATAGATAAGCGATCGCATTACAAAGCGACGCAGCCCAGAGTTGGCTCTAGGTTCGGAATGCCCTTTACTTATAGCTTCGAGGCGATTGAGAGTTTTTTCGATAATTTGGCGAACAGCGCCATCGCCAGCCGCAGCTATACCCTCTTTTACTCGCTTGATTGCGGCGGTACTCAAGGATGGCAAAGTTTCTGATTGTGTTCTATTTTCCTGCTGATGGCTAGATTTTGAGTCGGTATGAACTTCGGAAGTTGCCCCATCAGCTAAGTCTTCTTGAACTGACTCGTTAGAAGAACTTTTGATAACACCCTCTTTGAATTCATAAAATAATCATAATTCTTGAGGTTATATCATTCACCAACCCACGGTTAGAAGTTGTGGAATTATTTTCAGGATACTTTAAATAGATGAGGGTAACTCAATTAACTGTAATTACTATATATATTGACTTTTTAGTAGCTTGTTGGGAGAATACGTAAAAAATTAACCAGATGATTGACCATAGCGATCGCCTAGCTTCTCGTAAAGAAGGCAGATTCCCAGGTGTTGGAGGACTTGAACTGTATTACCAAAGCTGGCATCTTGAGGGTAAAGTACGGGCAATTTTAGCCATTGTGCATGGACTTGGAGCGCACAGCGATCGCTACAGTAATATAATTGAGCATTTGATACCCAAGCAATACGTTGTCTACGCATTAGACTTGCGCGGTCATGGACGCTCACCGGGTCAGCAAGGCTATATCAACGCTTGGAGTGAGTTTCGTGAAGACTTGAGAGCTTTTTTACAGTTAATTCAGACTCAGAATCCTGGATGTCCAGTTTTTCTCTTGGGTCATAGTTTAGGAGGGGTAATTGTCTTAGATTACATTCTCCGCTATCCCCAACAAGCATCATTATTGCAGGGTGCGATCGCTCTCGCGCCAAGCTTGGGGAAAGTAGGGGTTTCACCGATTCGGGTACTTTTAGGAAAAATGCTTTCACGGGTGTGGCCGCGTTTCACCCTGAATACAGGCATTGACATCAGTGCTGCTTCACGAGATCCGCAGGTTTTAGCCGCCATTGCTCAGGATACACTGCGACATACCCTTGCTGCTGCCCGTCTAGCTACAGAATTCTTTGCAACAGTTGATTGGATTAATGCTCATGCAGGTGATTGGCAATTACCATTATTGATTCTGCACGGTGGTGCAGACCGAGTAGCTTTGCCGGGGGGAAGCGACATTTTTTACCAACGGGTAAACTGCAAAGATAAGCTGAGAATCGAGTATCCGGGAGCCTATCACGAAATTCAGAGTGATATAAATTACCGCGAGGTAATGGCTGATTTAGAGGATTGGTTAGAGCGACACCTATCATCTGAGGTGGTGCAGTTAGAGCGGGGAAGCGCTGAGTTAGAGTTTCCCAGTTCTTAACCTTTCAGTACTGAGGCTTGATCACTGTATCATCAACTAATGCGTAAGCGTAGCCCGTCGTAGACATCGCCTCTCAATTTCTTGATGATAGAATTCTTGCATCATGATTATTTTTTTAATTTTGAGATGTAATGGAAATCACAAAATTGTCGAGTCAAGAGTATCTCATTAACGTTACATACCAGATTCTTTTTTAAATGCATAGGGAGCATAATTTTTGATGCCAATGTTTATATTATTTTGACGATGCATAATGGTTTTAATATAGTTTTTAAGACCTGACATTGTAACCAAATCAACTCTGTAATTTCCTCTTGTATAGTTTTTTGTATTGTACTCAAATCGGAAAGGAGCGGAGTCTACTTCTTCAATATGTATATCTCCAGAATCAGTCAGTTCAGCCGTAACTAGTGTGCCATCTAAAATAACAAGAGGTTGAAAAAAATTCCACTCAGTTGGTTCTTCTAAGATATTAGAAGTCGTTTTATTGCCATCCAATTTATTGCGTTCATAATATTCTTCACAAGCTTTACATGCCGCTATAAAGGCTGGATACCACCGAGAAGGAGTATTAGGATCTTTAAAGGCGTGGTGTATTCCTGAGCCTTCCCAGCCCTTAATAGCTAATAAAGAATGTTTTGTAATATATTCAACGAGGTTGAAATTCTCAGTAGGAAGATTAATACAATCAATTAGATTATTCCAAGCACATGATTGAAAATACGGATGCGGATAATTACGAAAAACAATCCAAGGCTGTTCTGATTTTTTAACTTCAGCACATATATGTAAAAAATTTGAAACACAGAATTTATTGTTAACTTTTAAATGTGCTGAATAATAAGCATAAATATCAATTTCTCTGCTTTTATTTTCATCTTTGTCAAAATAGCATTTGCCTGCCTCTACTCGCCATCCAAGTGAATTCAATATCTTTAAAACAAGCATTTCTGCTCCAAAACCAGATTTTTCTAAGTCTTTAATTATCTTATTTTTTAAATCTTCATTCATGTATTTTTTAGGGTAATTGGTTTAATGTTTTGGTTCTTGCGTTGGTTTTATGGTAGAGCATTAAAACCGCAGTTTTATAGAAAGGCTCAAAAAATTAAAACCCAGTCACGGCAATAAATCTAGCCTATCTTTAGATTTTATTGATTATTTTGTTCCATAAAATGAACTGAAGAACCAATGTTTTTATCCTATAGAAATCCTACTTGAATATTGCTAATTATACTGATAAGCAAATCTTTGTATAGCAAACTTATAAGCAGTTTAGTTGTTCAAAAATCAAATAGGAGCCTTAATTTTAAGAAAAAGGCGATCGCATATTAAAATGCAGAGTCAGTTATGTACATTATCTGAAAAATAGATTGCTGAAGATTGAGAGTTTTTTTCAACCAAAATAGGTTCTCCCTTTACTCCTCCACGGGTAAGAGTACAAATCTTATAAAGGTTTTCACACTCAAAGATTGCTAAAACTAGCTCTTTCCCTGTTTGGTAAGAGGATGGTAAAGGTTTCCCTACCTCGCATTCCATATCAATTTCGTTATCACGCCACTGTAACTTCCAAATACGCTTTTCGGTTATTGGTGCTTTAAGAGACTGAGCAAGAGCACTATACACCTGCTCTGCTTTGATATCATCCTTGGCTGCTGGCACAAAAAACTTCATAGGCTGAGGTTACAAATAACGTAGGTTTCATTAGCACCAGCGTAACGCAGTTACCAAGGCAATCTGCTCCCATCCCATGAGAAAAACTGTCCACTATCGCCTTCTTGAAGCTGTTCGATGACAGCCAATAATTGGGTAACAGTGCGTTCCACTGAAAATAATTTTTCCGCAGGTACATTTCCCTGGAAAGGACGAGAAAGGCGGGTATCAGTTGTACCAGGATGCAATGTTACTATTAATGCTTTCGGACAACTTCTTTTATACTCAATTGCCGCAGTTCGCATCAACATATTGAGTGCTGCTTTAGAAGCCCGATAGCCGTACCATCCACCAAGTTGATTATCGCCAATACTGCCCAATTTAGCAGAAATAGTGGCGAACACGCTGCGTTGTCCATGACGAAACAGAGGCAATAAATGTTTAGCCAGCAAGACAGCACCAATACTATTTATCTGAAAGTAGCGCAGCAAATTTTCTGAATTGATCTGTCTTAAGCTTTTTTCAGGTTGCAAAGTATCTTCATGTAACAGTCCTACACAGTTGACTACCAAATGCAGTTTGTCAACTTGAGTATGTATTTTTTGAACAGCTTCAATAATCTGTAACTCGTCAGTAATATCCATCTCCAAAAAAATTAATCGCTTAGGATATTCGTCTGCAAGAGCTATTAACTCTGAGGCCGATTTCAGTTGACGAGAAGTTGCATAAATTTTAGCTATTCTGTCATCTTGTAGCAATTTTTTTACAAAACCTAAACCAATACCTTGGCTGGCTCCCCCAATCAAGGCATTGACAGGATTAATTTCATCGATAAAAGACATATCAATTTAGGTAACTTGCGGAGGTATTTGATATTCATAGCGAGAGACAAAATAAGCACCAACTTGTCTGTCGCTGTAATCATGCAAACCAAAGCCTTCATGTACTGCTCTTAGGCGCAAACGCAAAGCATCGCAATCTAGACGTAAATAACGTTTACTAAGTCTTTGTGAGTATTCAACAACCCAAGCCAGCAGTATCGAACTGCGAAGCAATGTACAAATGCTGACTCTTCCCCAGAGATATCGAACCACAAAAGTAAATGCTCTAGTTCTTAGAGCAAAGCGCCACTACAACTAGAACCACACCCAGCAGTACAACCATAGCAATAAGCAGCAGTTTGTACCTCACTAATCAGGTCTAAATTACCAGTTTCTAACAATTTGCCAACTGTCAAAGTTTCACCATTGCGAGTTTTTGCAGGCAAATTCATCATTTGGTTAAAGTCACAATCATATACATTGCCCAGATAGTCAATTGAAAGTTCATCACGACACATTAAATGTTCAACTGTGCTGGGATTAAAATGTGACTCTAAAAACTGCAAATAGCTAGCGTACAGTTTTCTCCGTTCTAAATGCATTTTGGTTCTACCAACTGGTAGGTTAGTAAAGGTGAAGAGGTTGTTAAACACAATATTAAAATGTTCTTGTAAGAACATTTTGTAATCTCGTTCTAGGTTACTCTGTTCGGGAGCTAAAGAAAATTTTTCATCGGTGGGCAACTGAGGATTAAAAACCAAGTCCAAAATTAAATTTTGGTCTTTACCATAGCCGAGTTGGTTAAGCCACTGCAAAGCTTTAACTGAACTATCAAAAACACCAGTACCGCGCATTTTATCAACATTATCTGCTAAGTAACAGGGTAGAGAAGCCACAATTCTTACTTGATGTTTAGCAAAGTATTCTGGTAAATCACCAAATCCATCTTCAAAATAAATCACCAAATTAGACCGGACAATCACTTGTTTATCAGTTGCTTTTGCTGCTTCTACCAGTGGCTTAAATCCATAATTCATTTCGGGTGCACCACCAGTCAAATCCACAATTTTAATTTCGGGAAATTCATGGATTAGTAAAATCAATTGTTCGCAAATTTTAGGAGAAAGTTCTTCTGTACGTTTTGGCCCGGCTTCGACATGACAGTGTGTACAGGCAAGATTACAACGCTTACCTAGATTAATTTGTAAAACAGTGATTCCTTTTTTGGTCAAGGGTGAACTGAGTTTGTTTTTAAAGGCTGTGACTGCTGTATCTAGCAAAATTTTTGTTTGAGTTTGCATTAGTTACTACTCCTAAAAAATTATAGCGGTTCTCGGTTGAGTAGGTACTGAACCCCACCCCCAACCCCCTCCCCGCTTTTCGAGAGCAGGGTGGTTTCATACAAGCAGAGAAAAACTAAAACTGGGTTTCAAAGCCTCTCCCCCCGTGGGCTATCCATTACCCGGATCTTTCTTAACATTTGCGAGAGTATTCACTCACGTTTTTTATAACCCTGATTCGTTCGTCGTTAATTCTCAATAAAAACCTACTTTTAGCGAGAATATTAAGAGGTAACTTGTCAAGTATGCCTCACACCGAGCGTGTTTAAGATGCCTACAAAACAAGCGTTTCAAGATTGTAAAGAAAGATGTGACTAATGGATAACCCCGTGGGGGAGAGGAATGGAAGTGAGGGAAAAAGCCCGGACACAAAACGATAAATCAAGACTTATGTATTTTTCTTTTTTCGTATGAAACCACCCTGCCTCACCTCTACATCAACTCCATCTCCTGCAATCCCTGGCGTAGTCTCTTCGCCTCTTCGGGATTATACCTTTCATGAAGGGCGATCGCTTTTTTAAAAGCTGTTAAACTATCTTGATGATTGCCAATTTTCAGCAACACTACCCCTAAATTTTGATATGCTTCGGCATAGTTAGGATTTAAGGTGATTGCATGTTGATAATATACGATCGCATCTGCAAATAAACCCAAAGCCTTAAATGTCATCGCCAAATTATAATGTCCAAAAACAAAAGTAGGGTCAATTTTTAAAGCTGTGACATAAGCAGTTTTCGCACCGTTGAAATCTCCTGCTGCTTTGAGTAAGTTACCCAAGTTGTTGTATGCTCCTAGTTTGAGCATGGAATAAATTGGCAATTTGATGGCAGCTTGATAGTGAGAAATTGCTTGTGGGGATTTTTGCAACCGACTGTAGGCAATGCCTAAATGATAGTGGAGTTCATATAAAATATCGTAGTTGTCTTCAGCAACGGTGATTCCTCGTCTCAGTAAATCCATACCTTGAGAAATTTTCCCAGTTTGCACATACAACGCTCCTAATTTACTGCAAACATAAGGATCGTTGGGATAAGTTGCAAAAAACCCTTCCATCGCCGTAGCGGCTTTGGCATATTTGTTATTTTGAGCGATCGCACTTTTTTGATATCCTGTGTGTACAAGTGCAACCCCAGGTAAATAACCTATTTGCCAATGGGGTTCTCTGGTTAAAATTTCTGACACGCTATCATCTACCAAAGCATGGTAAGGACGGTCAAAACGAATGTCTGGATGATTGCGGAATAGCCTGGAAACCAAAGAATAGGGAGATTGTTCTGCACCAACTTCCTGGCGGACGAGGTTGATGAGCAAATATTCATCTGTTGCGATCGCCTCTCGCAACTGCGGTACAATTGTTGGAGTCAGAGTTTCATCAGCATCTAATACCAAAATCCAATCACCAGTGACATATTTGAGAGCTGCATTGCGGGCAGCACTGAAGTCATTACACCATTTAAAATGATGGACTTTTGCACCGAGTTGTTGGGCAATATTAGGAGTGCGATCGATTGAGCCTGTATCCAAGACTATCATTTCATCCACTACTTTTCTCACACTGCTCAGGCATTTAGGCAGTGTTGCTGCTTCGTTTTTCACAATCATGCATAGACTCAAACTCATAATTTAAAAATTGGGAGTGGGGATGAGGGAAATGAGGGGGATAAGGGAGATGAGAAAGCAATATCTCTACTTCTTATTTTCTTTGAGAGTGATAGACTCTGCATAGTAGAAGATTTGCCTCGATTATGAAATGTTACAATCAAGGCTTTTGGATGGGGCAGAAACACTGATAATTGGTATCAATGATGACAGTGTAACGGATAAACTGCCAATCTAAATAACCAGTGTCAATTTATGCTAATCTGTCTGATTTTACAGGTAATATGAAATTGCTAGCGTAGACGTAGCCCGCCCTTAGACATCGCATCAGGGAGTATTACCTGAATCTTGATTGGACTAACTATTTAGCTGTTATTACCCATTTTCTATGATTATATAACTATAATACACATTATCTAAAAGTCATATATATAATGAAAAATTCACTTACCAGAACATTCCAAAAATATTTGCGATCGCTTAAGCGTTGGTTTTCAGATACGCCAGAAAGGGCACTTTTAGAAGCTTACCAAGCAGCTCAGAGAATTAAAAATATTGAGATCGAACATTTTGATAGCAAAAAAATATCTTTACAATCAGTAAAGTATACTGAAAATGTAATGTCTTATTGGCAAGTATATCTTAATAAGAACTTAACTATTATTAAGATCAGGCTTGCAGAATTCCAGCTTAGTCGAGGAATTGTCAATATCTCTAATTCTGTTTTATTAGAAAAATTGAAGGTTATTGATGAAGTAGTAGAAAGGTATGCTATCAAAGATAAAGTAATTAATAATACTTCCTTAGTGTCAACTTATCAGCCTTTAAACATTAATGATAACGAAATAAAAAAACAGCTAAATTCATCTGACATAAATAATACTCAAGTTAACGCTCCAATTCAAAAAAATAGACGTACTAAGAGTTCTATTGGCAGAAGAATTAATAAAATTCAAGCAGATTTTGCACCGCAGACAGAAGAAGAGTTTGTCAGGAATTATCGCATTTCTAAAGGTAGAACAATAATTGCCCTGCGATTTGTGATAGTTCTCATTATTGTACCGCTTTTAACTCAATATTTATCTAAAGAATTTATCGTAACTCCAATATTAGAAAGAGTTAGAGGAGATAATACAACTAAAATATTCATCAATTCTGACATGGAAAAAGAAGCTCTCCATGAATTACATAATTTTCAAGAAGAATTGAGATTTGAATATTTTATTAATCATGCACCACCACTTTCTTCCGAGCTAACACAAGAAAAAATCAAAAGTAAAGCGATTGAAATCTCTGAAGAATTCAGCAGAAAAAGTAATAGTAGTATTAGTAATGTTTTTGCCGATCTAATATCACTCTTTTCTTTTGGTATAGTTATCGCCCTGAGCAAAAGAGAAATTGTGATTCTTAAGTCTTTTATGGATACCATTGTCTCTGGTCTGAGTGATAGTGCCAAGGCTTTTTTAATTATTCTCTTTACAGATATATTTGTAGGATTTCACTCACCAGATGGCTGGGAAGTCCTTCTTGCGGGATTAGCAGAACATTTAGGTTTACCAGCCAGTAGAAATGTAATCTTTTTCTTTATTGCGACATTTCCTGTAATTTTAAACACTATCTTTAAATACTGGATTTTCCGCTATCTCAGTCGTTTATCTCCATCGGCATTAGCTACATTAAAAGAGATGGACGAGTAATTAGTAATTATCCAACACCTAAATTCACTTCCTTTGAGTAAAAAATGTGTTTTTTATTATAAATCAATTAATTACGAATTACGAATTATTTTCACGCATTTGTCTTTTGATTCGCTAGGCTATGTATATCCTGGTTTTTCTGAAGTATACTATGGATTTTGAAAGCCAAGCTAATGCCTCAACTCCTACAGACAACATAGAGTTTGCTCAAGCAACTACTACCCGTAAGCCGTTGGAACTGCTGCGAGATACTGAGGCTTTGCTTCGTCGCCCAACTGTAGCGAAACTGTCGCCGATTTTGCCACCAAAACTGAGCAATAGATTCCAAGCAACCTCATCTTTGGCAGATGACTCTTTTAAGGAACTGGCAGAAATTGACCTAAATACTATTAGTGATTTTGAACTGCGTCCTGCACGAATTCTTGTTGGCTTGAGCCTTGTTGGTTTTGGGGCACTCATGATATTGCTGCTGCTGTTATATTTAAACACATTGCATCCAAAAACCAGTACAGTTGAGCAGATTGGGCAATATTGGTATCAATATATTTGGTTTGTCAGTTTAGGTGTCACGGGGATGTTTATCTTAGGACGTGAAGCTATGCGTCCTATGCCAAAGCGACGGAAGTAATTCATAATTAAGTTTTGTCATTGAGATATGAGTGAACAAAAATGTAGAGAGGTAAGCTAATGCGCCTATATATTGCACTATTTTCCGTATAGACCGTCATTAGTCATTAGTCAAAAGTGTTTTTAAGGACAAAGAACAAATGACTAATGACAGCCAACTCCAAAAATATTTCCCAATTTAGGACTGCTATAGCAGTGCTAACTCTCTACAAGGTTTCTGGATAACGCATAATAGTTAAAAAATCAGAATAAAATTTGCTGAATAAATATACTAATTCTTCTAGATTCCTGATAAATTCTGACTCCTGAATCCTGAGTGTTGAATTGTTACTATTAATAAATTATAACTTTCAGTAATGAATAGTTAAAAATGTGCTTATGTATTATTAATAATTAGCTGTTAGGAAATTTTATACATGAATAATGATGCTTTCATTGTTCCACCTGATTCAAAAATTTCTTTGAAAAAAAACTATGACCCAGCTTATAAGACTGATTTTCATCAAAAAAGTGATGCTACAATCAAATTACAGGCAGATATTCAAAGACTAGCTAATTACCAAAATATTCTCTATGCTCAAAACACCTATGCTTTGTTAATTATTTTTCAAGCAATGGATGCTGCTGGCAAAGACAGCACTATTAAACATGTTACCTCTGGTGTGAACCCGCAAGGATTTCAGGTGTTTAGTTTTAAGGGCCCCAGTGCGGAAGAATTAGACCATGACTACTTGTGGCGTTCAATGAAAGCTCTGCCAGAAAGAGGTCGAATTGGCATATTTAACCGTTCATACTATGAAGAAGTACTAGTGGTTCGCGTCCATCCAGAAATGCTTCAGAAACAACAACTTCCTCACTTCCCTAATGGAAACAAGATATGGAAACAGCGTTTTGAAGAAATCAATAACTTTGAAAAATATTTGGTTGATAATGGTGTAATCATTCTGAAGTTTTTTCTAAATGTCTCCAAGTCAGAGCAGAAAAAACGCTTTTTAAAACGGATTAACTCTCCTGAAAAAAATTGGAAGTTTTCAGATAATGATGTCCGAGAACGAGCTTTTTGGGATGATTATATGAATGCTTATGAAGAGGTTTTTAACAATACTAGTACTAAATGGGCACCGTGGTATATTATTCCTGCCGATCGCAAATGGTTTACCCGCCTGACCGTTGCCAATATTATCTGCACAAAATTAGAAGAACTAAATCTGCAATACCCAACAGTTAGTGAGGAACATAAGCAGCAACTTTTGGAAGCGAAACGTATTCTAGAGCAGGAAGATTAACCTGTGAATTTGATAGGTAAAGGCAAAAAAATGCTGAATTAGTTCAGATATACTGTAGAATATATGTAAATAAGAATAAAAAATTGTAACTTGATTAATGCTATTTGTAAATAAAGAAGTTACGCAAATAGTCATAGGCGCAAAATCATGATTGAGATGGCAGAAAATGCCAAAAATCATCCACCTCACTTTACTAATGTTGCCTTTGATATAGTGGCGATCGCAGCCTCAGCAGGCGGACTGACTGCTATAGTTAAAGTACTATCGACTCTAAAAGCAGAATTTCCAGCCGCGATCGCTATTGTGCAACACCTGGCTCCCGAACATCCATCGTTCATGGCAGAAATTCTCGGTCGGTGTACAGATATTATCGTTAAACAGGCACAAGAAGGAGATTTCCTTACCCCAGGAACGGCTTACGTTGCTCCACCCAATCGTCACTTGTTGGTTAACGGTGACGGTACACTTTCCTTATCACAGTCGGAATTAGTACATTTTTTACGTCCTTCGGCTGACTTATTATTTGAATCGGTTGCAGCTACTTACAAAGACAGAGCCATCGCCCTTGTGCTAACTGGAACGGGTAGCGACGGCGCACTGGGAGTAGAAGCAATTAAAAAAATGGGCGGTACTGTTATTGTCCAAGACGTAGAAACCGCCGAATTTGCCGGGATGCCCTCCGCCGCAATTAACACTGGCAATGTAGATTTTATTCTCCCTCTTGATGAAATTTCTACTACCCTGGTAAGTTTAGTCATGGGAAAATTTAACTAAACTTAGAGGCATGGGGACAAAAGAGCAGAGGAGATACAGCATTTTGCATCTAAATGAAGTATATCCTTACCCCCCTCCCCCTTAATCCCCCCGATGCATTGGGGGGAAATTCCCAATCTAGTTCCTTCCCCTTGGAAAGGGGGAGGGTTAGGGAGGGGTATTTTTGTACTTCATTAACTTGCAATAGGACTACTATTTGATTTTTGAAAAGATACGTAGGGTGCTTTAGCGATAGCGTAACGCACCATTCTTAAGGATTTGGTGCGTTACGCAAAACGCTAACGCACCCTACTGGCGTGGCAAGTCTTAAATGTTGCGATAGATTTTAGCTTTGTTTAGCGCTAAAGCGCAACTACGAACATTTTCTATTGCACTATTTTAGCTGTGTCACGCCACTACAAATACCTAATTTTGTTCAAAAATCAAACCGGATTCCTAAATCTGCTGTATGTATTAGAGTGCAACCAACTTAGTGTCAACATAGTTTAATGAGTCTTTAATACTCATTAATGAAGCTCAGAACTCCATTAATGAGGCTTTGAACTCCGTTAATGAAGCTCAGAACTCCGTTAATAAGTCTTTGATACTCGTGAATGAGGCTTTGATACTTGTGGACGCAAATTAGAACTCCACTCCTTTGCCCCCTGCCCACCTGCTCCCCTGCCCCCTGCCCTCCTAAGCTATGACTTCCGCAGAAAAAGATTCTAAATTTGAAAATCTACTGCTTTATCTCAAACAAAGCCGGGGATTTGATTTTACAGGCTATAAGCGCTCGACTTTGATACGTCGGGTAGTCAAGCGGATGCAGTCATTAACCATAGAAAATTTTGAAGAGTATCAAGACTATCTAGAAGTTTATCCAGAAGAATTCAATCATCTTTTCAACACCATTTTAATTAACGTCACTGCTTTTTTTCGAGATTCATCAGCTTGGGAAGACATAGCAGAGCAAATACTGCCTAATCTGATTAAGAAAAAAAAAGCATCCGAGCAAATCCGCATCTGGAGCGCTGGCTGTGCTTCTGGGGAAGAAGCTTATACTTTGGCAATGTTGATGGCCCAAATATTGGGAGCAGAGGAATTTCGCCGACGAGTGAAAATCTACGCCACAGATGTAGATGAAGATGCTCTCAACCAGGCTAGGCAAGCCGTGTATTCAGCAAAAGATGTCCAAACTATGCCAGATGAACTGCGGCATAAATACTTTGAAATTGTCGGGAACCGCTATGTTTTCCGCCAAGACTTACGCCGCTCAGTGATTTTTGGTCGCCACGATTTGCTTCAGGATGCGCCCATTTCGCGCTTAGATTTATTAGTCAGCCGCAATACATTAATGTATTTTAATTCTGAGACTCAAGGGCGAATTCTAGCCCGGTTTCATTTTGCACTAAATGATAATGGTTATCTGTTGTTAGGAAAAGCAGAGATGCTATTGATGCATTCTAGTCTGTTTACGCCAATAAACTTGAAAAACCGGATATTTACTAAGATATCGACAGTGAATTTACGCGAGCGCCTCTTAGTTATGGCAAATTCCGTAGATGACGAATCTAACAGCCGCTTGTCTCGAAACCTCCGGTTGCGAGATTTGGGTTTTGACACACCACCAATCGCCCAAATAATTATTGATATCAATGGCACTCTGGTAATGGTGAACGAGCAAGCGCGAACTTTGTTTGCTCTTTCCCCCAAAGATTTAGCTCGTCCCTTCCAGGATCTAGAACTTTCCTATCGGCCTGTTGAATTGCGATCGCTAATTGAACGGGCTTATGCTGAACGCCGTCCGATCAGCCTAACAAATATAGAGCGCTATGTGTCTAACACAGAAACCCAATATCTAGATGTACAAATTACGCCTTTACAAGAAACAGACACCAGTTTTTTAGGAGTCAGTATCTCCTTTCATGATGTCACCCGTTATATTAAACTCCAAGATGCCCTGCAACGTTCCCAACAAGAACTAGAAACTATTAACGAAGAATTCCAATCTACCAATGAAGAATTAGAAACTACTAATGAAGAATTACAATCTACCAATGAAGAGTTAGAAACTACCAACGAAGAACTCCAATCTACCAATGAAGAATTGGAGACGATGAATGAAGAGCTCCAATCTACTAATGAAGAATTACAGACAATTAATAACGAACTGAGCGAACGCACCACACAACTCAATCGCACAAATATTTTTCTCACCTCTATTCTCAAAAGTCTGCAAACGGGAATAGTGGTAATTAACGGCAACTTTAATATTTCTATTTGGAATTACATGGTAGAAGATTTATGGGGCTTGCGAACTAATGAAGTGATCGGCAAATCTATCTTCAGCTTAGATATTGGGCTACCCGTCGAGCAGTTGCGATCGCCTATTCGGGAATGCCTATCCGGGAAAAAGCAGTTTCAAGAAATGATCCTCGATGCTACCAATCGTCGGGGTAGGCAAATAGAATGTTACGTGACAATTACTCCACTGCTTGGCATTGAAATGCAAGGAGCAGTTTTGATGATGGTAGATGTAGAGAAAGTCAGCAGTATGATTTCTACTCAAGAAATTGAGAAACGGCGGCATCAGGAATGAAGGAAGTAGGGGAGCAGGGGGGCAGGGGGCAGGGCTTTCAAGGGTAGGTGTTTAAGAAAGTCGCCAAATGAAGGTATGATAGCGAACTGAGGTTTGTGGGTAGAAACCACAAATTTAGGGTGAGCGATCGTTAACTTTCAGGGAGGTTTTCTTTAGATGCAAGTGGTCAAGAATGAGCCATTAAACGAGTGGAAATGATAAGTCTTTGACCGGACATAATATAAGGCTTTTTAGCGAAACCCTTCACCGCCAGTCAATTATTGAACTTTGTCCAAAAAATATTCCGTTAAAATCAATTTACTACAATACTCAGCCAAATTTAAATTCTGGAGTTTTGTGACTCTGTGCTTATTCAGTTATCGACTATTAACGCCCTGAAACAGCCCACTAGCTCTGCTTGGGTTGAACAAGCGATCGCTAACTTAGATATTATCTTACTCGACCACTCCCACTGTGAACGCAAAGCAGCAGGTGTGGCTTTGAATATGATGTTTCGCTACCCTTCCAATACTAAAATGGTACGGGAGTTAACTGCGATCGCCCGCGAAGAACTAGAACACTTTGAGTTAGTCAACCAATGGTTAGAACGCCGGCATATTTCCCTAGCTCCCCTACCACCGTCTCCCTACGGCGCTCTTTTAAAAGCTGCTGTCCGCCCCAAAGAACCTGAGCGATTTCTAGATTCTTTACTAGTCGCTGGTTTAATTGAAGCTCGCTCTCACGAACGCTTGGGACTATTAGCTGCTCACTGTCCAGAGCCAGAGTTAGCAAAATTTTATCGTGGGCTAATGGCATCCGAAGCGCGTCACTACGGTATATATTGGGTTTTAGCTGCTACTTATTTCGACAAAGAAATTGTCATGCAACGGCTTGATGAATTAGCAATTGTCGAAAGCGAGTTGCTAGCGACTTTGCACCCAGAACCTAGAATTCACAGTTAGTAGACTAACCCAACAGATATGAAGCTTCAGCTAACACACCTGAGACTGCTTGTCTCCAACTACAAAGATTCTTTTCTGTTCTACCGGGATCTGCTGAAATTTGATGTCGATTGGGGCGATGAAGATAGCGGATATGCTGAGTTTAATGCCGGATATCTCAAGCTGGGTTTGTTCAAAAAAGAATTAATGGCTGAAGTCGTCCCAAGAATTGAACAGCCTTCGTATGTTGCCAATCGAGATAAAATTGTGTTGATTTTCGCAGTCGATAACGTGGATGAAGTCTACGAGCAAGTAAAGGCTCAGAATGCGGTCGTTGTGACTCCACCACAAGATCGCCCAAGCTGGGGAATCCGCACAGCTCATTTGCGCGATCCTGATGGCAATCTGATCGAAATCTACAACAATCTAGGAATTATCAGTTGAAAGTTCCTGCCAACAACGTTATAAAGTAATTAATCATGAAATGGCTTTCTATTGTTGGCATTGGGGAAGATGGATTACAGGGGTTAAGCGCGATCGCTCTTTCTTTACTCGAGCGAGCCAAAGTAATTGTCGGAGGCGATCGCCATTTAGCAATGCTTCCTACAGATGACCAACGTGAAAAACTAGTCTGGACATCTCCCATTAGTGCTTCAGTAGAAGAAATCATCCAGCGTCGGGGTCAGTCAATCTGCGTACTTGCAAGCGGCGATCCGATGTGTTACGGCATTGGTGTCACCTTGATCCGGCGAATTCCCGTCTCTGAAATGACAATTATCCCCGCACCTTCAGCTTTCAGCCTCGCCTGTGCCAGGGTGGGATGGTCTTTAACTGAGGTAGAAACCTTGAGTTTGAATGGTCGTCCATCCTCCCTAATCCAGTCTTATATTTATCCGGGAGCGCGGCTGTTGATTTTGAGTGAGGGTAAAGACACACCAGCGCTCGTTGCTCAAATTTTGACAAATCGCGGCTATAGTGGCAGTAAAATCACTGTATTGGAGCGTATGGGCGGTGCTAATGAAAGAATTGTGGAAGCTACGGCTGCATCTTGGGGTGAAACCGAAGTTGCAGTGTTGAATGCGATCGCAGTTGATTGTATTGCTGATACTGGGGTTATCCCATTACCAAGATTACCAGGATTACCAGATAAAGCCTACCACCACGATGGCCAATTAACGAAGCGTGAAGTTAGGGCAATCACCCTTGCAGCTTTAGCACCCACACCAGGAGAATTATTGTGGGATGTGGGCGCGGGTTGTGGCTCAATTTCAATTGAATGGATGCGGAGTCATGCGCGCTGTCGAGCGATCGCGATCGAACAAAACTCTTCTAGACTACTGTACATTGCTGACAACGCCGCTACTCTTGGTACTCCAAATCTGCAAATCATTGAAGGTAAAGCCCCCCATACCCTGAAAAATTTGCCAGCACCAGATGCCATTTTTATTGGTGGTGGGGTGACAGCAATGGGACTTTTTGATATTTGCTGGGAAGCATTGCGATCGGGTGGACGTTTAGTGGCCAATGTTGTCACCGTAGAGGGTGAGCAAATTTTATTTCAATGGTATGAACGAGTCGGTGGCAATTTAACTCGTATTGCCATTCAGCGGGCGGAACCTATTGGTAAATTTTTAGGTTGGCGAGCAATGGCGGCTGTGACGCAATGGGTAGTAGTGAAGTCTTAAAAATTGAGTGGTTAATGTATGGGTGCGATCGCTTTTGTAATTTTGCTCACTGATAGTGGTAACTCTGTTCTGGGTATACTAAACCAGAGAAAGAAAATTATCATAACTAGATGCAATGTTAATAGAATCAAACGAACTATTTATAATACTTGGCTATCGCATTACTCAGCAATTATATTCAGGTAAAAAAACTTTAGTTTATCGGGCTATAAGAGAAAAAGATCAGCAACCAGTTATTTTAAAATTGATGCGTAATGAAGATCCTAGTTTTGCTGAAATTAATCAGTTTCATAATCAATACACTATTACCAAAAATCTGGAGATTCCAGGTATAGTAAAAACAATCGGCCTAGAAAAATACAACAATAGATATATTATAGTAATGGAAGATATTGGGGGTATTACCCTGAATATCTGGCAGCAAGAAGAGCAGAAAAAAGGAAAAAATTCTGTTTCATTGAGTGAGTTTTTTGATATTGCCATTGAAATTAGTGCAACTTTGGAACGGCTACATCACCATCGGATCATTCACAAAGATATTAAACCTGCTAATATTTTGATTCATCCGATAACAGGTAAAACCAAAATCATCGATTTTAGTATTGCCACTCTATTACCAAAAGAAATTCAATTTCTCACAAATCCCAACGTTTTAGAAGGAACTCTAGCTTATATTTCCCCTGAACAAACAGGACGCATGAATCGAGGTATAGACTACCGTACCGACTTTTATTCTTTGGGTATCACCTTCTTTGAACTCTTGACAGGGCAGTTACCTTTTAGTACCACTGAACCGATGGAGTTAGTCTACTCTCACATTGCCAAAGAACCGCCAAAAGCCAGCTATATTAACTCCAATATTCCCACAATTTTATCTGATATTATCAGCAAGCTGATGGCAAAAAATGCCGAAGACCGATATCAGAGTGCTCATGGACTCAGGTATGACTTTGAGAAATGTCAAAACCAATGGCAAGAGAAACAAAATATTACAGTCTTTGAGTTAGGAAGTCGGGATATTTCAAATCATTTTGCCATTCCTGAAAAACTTTATGGTCGTCAAAGAGAGATTGAAATTCTACTTGCTACTTTTGACCGGGTGACAAAGGGAAACACAGAAATGATTTTAGTCTCTGGTTACTCAGGGATTGGTAAAACTGCTGTGGTGAACGAAGTCCACAAACCCATTGCTAAACAGCGTAGTTACTTTATCAAAGGAAAATTTGACCAATTCCAACGTGATATCCCGTTGTCAGGATTGGTACAAGCTTTGCGAGATTTAATTGGGCAAATACTCTCCGAAACAGATGCCCAAATTCAACAGTGGAAAACCAAAATCTTATCGGCATTGAGTACGCAATCTCAGGTAATCATTAATGTAATTCCTGAACTTGAAATAATTATTGGTAAACAACCTCCATCTGCTGAACTTACTGGTAGCGCTGCTCAAAATCGCTTCAATTTATTGTTCCAGAGATTTATCCAAGTGTTCTCTACTAAAGATCATCCTCTGGTTATTTTTCTAGATGATTTGCAATGGGCAGACACAGCTTCCTTGAAGTTTATTCAATTATTAATGGATGGGACTTCTTCTCGCTTTGCTAAGGATGCAGAGAATATATCTGGAAATAAAGGTAGTTTACTACTCATTAGTGCCTATAGGGATAATGAAGTTTCAAATCTACATCCGCTACATTTAACACTACAAGAAATTACTAAGACAGGAGGAGTAATTAATACAATTAAACTTTTACCTTTAAGTCAGATTGATTTAAATTATTTAATTGCTGATACGCTGCGTTGTCCAGAAGCCATTGCTGTGCCTCTGACTCAAATGGTGTTTTTCAAAACTCAAGGCAACCCCTTCTTTGCATCTCAATTTCTCAAGTTATTATATGATGATGGATTAATTGAATTAAATTTTGATGCTGGTCATTGGAAGTACGATATTACCAAAATTCAAACTTTATCTCTTACAGATGATGTAGTAAAGTTTATGGGCATCCAAATAGAAAAGTTGCCCCAAAATGTACAAAATGTATTAAAAATATCTGCTTGTATTGGTAATGAGTTCGACTTAAAAACATTGTCACTCGTGAATGAAAAATCTGTAATAGATACTGCATCTGACTTATGGCAAGCATTACTTGAAGGATTGATTATTCCTCAGAAAGATGGTTATAATTTTGCACCAGAAAATGATAGACAACTATTAAGCCTTTCAACTAGAGAATCAGAAAATTCATCAACGACTAATTCCCAACTCCCCAGATATAAATTCGTACATGACAGAGTTCAGCAAGCAGCTTATTCTCTAATTCCCAAAGACCAAATCAAGCAAATGCACTTAAAAATTGGGCTGCTTCTCTTGAAGAATACCCCAGTCGCCGAACGGGAAGAAAATATTTTTGAGCTTGTCAATCATTTCAATATTGCAGCTGAATTTATCACCCATCAAGCTAAACGTAATGAGTTAGCTGAAATGAGTCTAATTGCTGGACGTAAAGCTTTAATATCAACAGCTTATTCTTCGGCACTTAAGTATTTAACTACTGGAATTGAGCTATTAGCAGATGATAGTTGGGATACTAAATATAATATCACCTTAGCTTTGTATAATACGGCAGCAGAAGCGGCATATCTCAATGGTGATTTTGAATATACAGAAAAATGTGTCCAGGTTGTGTTATTAAAAGCGAAAACTCCACTAGATCGAGTCAAAGCTTATGAAGTTGAAATCCAGTCTTATGGTGCACAAGGAAAAGAACTGGAAGCTGTCCATATTGCAAAAACCTTTTTGAAAACTTTAGGAGTAGAGTTTCCGACAAATCCCAGCCAAGCAGATATTCAGTTAGCAATAGAGACAACATCTGCAAAATTGGCTAATAGATCCATTCAAGACTTAATTGAACTGCCGGAAATTACAGAAGCGCAACCACTGATAATCATGCGTATTCTATCTAGTACAATTGGTCTTGCTTATACAGTTGCACCGGAATTATTACTATTTATTATTCTGAAACAGATCAATTTATCAATCAAATTTGGTAATTCTCCTTTGTCTGCTTTTGCGTATGTGATGTATGGAGTAATGTTGTGCGGAGTAATAGGAGACATTGATTCTGGATATAAGTTTGGAAAACTAGCTGATAGTTTGTTGCCTAATTTCCAAACAAGAGAAGTAACTGGCAAGGTTATGGAAACATTTAATCATCTTGTCAGACATTGGAAAGAGCATCTGAAGGAAACATTGAAACCTTTACTTGAGGCTTATACTACTAATCTTGAAGTAGGAGATATGGAATTTGCAACTTATGCTCTTTATGGTTACTCTCAACATGCATACTTTACAGGACAAGAACTAATAAAACTTGAACAAGATATAGAAATATATAGCAAGACTATTAAGCAAATAAAGCAAGAAAGAGTATTTTATTGGAATGAAATATTTCGGCAGACAATATTGAATCTTCTAGGAGATGTTCAAAATCCGCAGAGTTTAATCGGTGAAGTCTATGATGAAGATAAAATGTTACCACTTCATCTGAAAGCTAAAGATGGAGTAGCACTTTTTTTCCTATATTTCTGCAAACTTCACATATCTTATCTGCTGGCTAATTACTCTCAAGCTCTTAAAAATACAGTCATAGCAGAAAAGTACCTATATGCTGGTGTCGGTATGTTCGTGACTGCTCAATTTTATTTCTATGATTCATTGACACATCTAGCAGTATATTCTGATTTCGATGAATTTAAACAAAAAGAAGTCCTTCAGAGAGTGACAGAAAATCAGAAAAAAATGCAAAACTGGGCAGATCAGGCTCCCATGAATCACTTGCATAAATTTTATTTAGTAGAGGCGGAACGACATCGAGTTCTTGGTCAATATCTGGAAGCGATAGATAATTATGAATATGCTATTTCCCTTAGCAAAGAAAATGAGTACATTAACGAAGAAGCTCTTGCTTGTGAATTAGCTGCTAAATTTTATCTTGAATGGGGTAAACAAAGAATCGCCCAACTATATCTCACTGATGCCTATTATTGCTATATTCGCTGGGGAGCATTAGCCAAAGTTTATGACTTGCAAAAACGCTATCCTCAATTACTTCTCCCCATAATTCAGCAAGAAGAACCTAGCTATTCTTACAGTGAAAAGAATCTACCTGAACTGAGCCTACACCTATCTACACTTAGCAATAAATCTACTCTGGTGACGAATGAAACTGTCATTGGCTCTAACACTAGTATTTCCGATATGTTAGATTTGGGAACTGTGATTAAAGCTTCTCAAGCAGTGTCTGGAGAGATTGAATTGGAGGCACTCCTTTCTACTTTAATGGAAGTTGTGATGGAGAATGCCGGAGCTTCTAAATGTGTGCTGATATTGAGTGAAGCTAATAACTTAGACTTAACTGTTGCTGCAATTAGTTCTGGTTCTACTTTTAGAGATACTCACACAGAATTTTTATCTATTCCTTTCGAGTCCAGCGATCTTGTTCCGATCTCTTTGATTAATTATGTCAAACGAACCCAAGAAATATTAGTAATTGATGACATTAAAGCTAAAGCTGCTTTTGCGATAGATAGTTATATTAACCGTGAGGAACCAAAAAGCATATTATGTATTCCGATGCTTAATCAAGGTAAATTGCTGGGGCTGATTTATCTAGAAAATAATTTAACTACAGGAGCATTTACACGCGATCGCCTAGAAGTTCTCAAACTCTTAACTATCCAAGCTGGAATTTCTTTAGAAAATGCCATTCTCTACAATAATTTGGCAGAAGCGAATCAGCAATTGGAAGAATACAGTCATATACTAGAGGAAAGGGTGGTAGTAAGAACAGCAGAACTTAACGAAAAAAATCAGCATCTGCAAGAAGCTCTAGAAGAATTACAAAGTACCCAAAGTCAATTAATCCAAAGTGAAAAAATGTCTTCTTTAGGGCAAATGGTGGCGGGAATTGCCCATGAAATTAATAACCCCATCAATTTTATTCATGGTAATATTAATCATGCAAGTGATTATGTTCAACAACTGCTAGATTTGATTAATCTCTATCAGCAACAATATCCCCATCCCTCAGCAATAGTAGAGCAAAAAATTGAGGAAATGGATGTCCAATTCTTGACAGAAGACCTCCCAAGGGTTCTCGATTCTATGAAGGTGGGAAGTTCCCGTATCCGAAATATTATTCTGAGCTTACGTAATTTCTCTCGTCTAGATGAATCAGAAATGAAGCCTGTAAATATTCATGAAGGCATCGACAGTACCTTAATGATTTTGCAGCACCGACTCAAGGAAAAAAGCATAGACGCATTCGCGCAGCGTCTCGTAGAGAAGCGGCTTGTCGATAGACATCGCCCAGAAATTGAGGTTTTTAAAGAATACGCACAACTGCCAAATGTTATTTGCTATGCCGGTCAACTCAACCAAGTATTTATGAATATTTTAAGTAATGCGATCGATGCTTTAGACGACTACAACTATGGAGAAGATTCTCCCAGAAGAAATCCTCAGATTCGGATTCGTACTGAACTAGGAGAAGTAAACACGTTGAAGATTCGGATTGCTGATAACGGTTATGGCATGACCGCACAGGTGCAGCAGAAAATATTTGATCCATTTTTTACCACTAAAGCAGTAGGAAGTGGTACGGGGTTGGGGTTGTCAATTAGCTATCAAGTGGTAGTGGACAAACACAAGGGTCAGTTAAGCTGCAAATCAACTCCGGGAGAGGGAACTGAGTTTGTGATTGAGATTCCAATGCAACAGTGAGACAAGCTACCGTTACTGAAAAATTTGGCGTTGGATAATGGCGGTATAAATCATATCATGTCCGTCGAATTGACCATAATAAAAACACCCCACCCCCAACCCCTCCCGCTTGCGGGGAGGGGAGACAAAGCGTAGCGTTGGCGGGGTGGGGTTCCCAGAGAATTAAGGGTAATTTAGCGGACATGATATCATTGCAAAACTGAAACATCTTAAATAGAAGTCAAAAGTCAAAAGAATTGTATTTTCGGCTTTTGCGCCATTTTGAATGGTCTGCTTATTTACGCCGTGCTGTACTAGTAACTAATGCCTTTAATTCCTCAGTTTTTAATCTTGGGCCATAGGATGTAACAATCTTAGAAGCTGCGTCCGATGCTAATTTTCCGGCTTCTTCATAGCTCATACCTTGGGTAATTCCATAGAGGAAAGCTCCTGCATACATATCTCCTGCTCCCACTGTATCTACAGCTTTTACTTGAGGTGCAGTGATTTCGATTAATTTCTGACCATCAAATACTACTGAACCCTTAGCACCGCGAGTAATGGCAAATTTCTTACTCAGGGTTTTTAGTTTGTCTACAGCTACTTGAAAATCTTGTGTATCTGCTAGTTCTAATGCTTCACTTTCATTAGCAAAAATCAAGTCAAAACCAGATCCAATGATGTCTAACAAACCATCTTTAAAAAATTTCACCATGTTGTAATCAGATAAAGACATAGTGGTTTTTACTCCTGCTTTTTCAGCTATTTCTCTAGCCTTTATAGCTGCTTCTTTTCCTGTGGGAGAAGTCACTAAATATCCTTCGATATATAAATATTCTGAATCAGCGATCGCTGATGATACTAATTCTTGTGTAGAAAATTCTCCCGTAATTCCCAAAAATGTATTCATGGTGCGATCTGCATCGGGAGTTACTAACACCAAACATTTACCTGTAATTCCTGATTGGCGGTCGCCATTTTTTAAGTTGGTATCTACCTGAGAGTTGAGTAAATCCTCGATGTAAAAGTCTCCAAATTCGTCATTAGCCACTTTACAAGAATAAAAAGCTTTTCCTCCTAGTTGACTAATTGCCACTATTGTGTTTGCTGCTGAACCTCCACAACTCTTACGACAATGAAGATTTTTGAGATTTTCCAAAATATGATTTTGATTATCTTCATCTAGGAGTGTCATTACACCTTTATCAATCTTTAACTGTTGTAGTAACTCTGGAGATACTTCGTATTCTATATCTACTAAGGCATTACCTACACCATAAACATCATATTTCTTGCCCATTGTTTATCTCCGAGAATAATTTCTGTTTGACTTGAACAGAATTGATAATAACAGATAGGCAGCAGATAAGAGTTGCTTGGTCATAATTTCGTAGATCCGCATTTTTTCATGGTCTTTGGGGGAGTCTGGGAGGAGTCGTAGAGAAAGTTAACCATACCGAGGGCGTGGACGATACCACAAGCCCATGACTTGGCTTGCCCAGTTGCTAGGGGCGAGGGACGCTTGCGGCACGAGCAGCCGCCAACTGGCGCGACATCTCTGCATATTCGGCGTTGAGATGTTGAGAGCAGAGGGTATTGGTGAGGCGGGTGATTTCCTCAAATTTCCCTTGCATCTGTCGTGAGCGTCTGAATAAGTGGGTTTAAGAAAAGAGCTAAATCTTCTCTTTCAGAGACGCTCTTGCTAGCTTGCTTAAGAGCAGGGGTACGATTTAGCGGTCAACTTTCGTAGTGGCGGGTCTGAATTCCCCACTAATTGATTCTGATTTCTGTTAGCGGTAGCGGGGCGTTTAGCCCATTCTGACTTCTGGATTCTTCTTCAAGGTGTTTCCTTGATCGGAGTTGATAATGGTGGGAACACACTGCAAGATAATGGTCTTTACTTTTCGTTGCGCTATCAGCCGTTTTGAAACCCTTTTGCAACTAGGTTACAAACAAAGCGATCGCTATAATTGCCGAAAAGCTTAATTTATCGAACCGCCTTTCCTTCCCTACGGGACGCACTCGCGTTCGCGCAGCGTCTAGTAGAGAAGAATTCGTAGAGTGTGCGTAAGTCCTAAAATAGTATCAATGCCTTCGTTATAACCATTGAAGGCGTTACATAAATGCGGGATGAATCAGGCAAACACGGGTACTTGTCTATACTTCAAATAATAAAGTAACAATCGGGGAGGATTGAGAAACTTGTCAAGACATAAAGGAAAAATCCTGGTAGTAGACGATGAAGCCAGCATCCGCCGGATTTTGCAGACACGTCTTGAGATGATTGGCTACGATGTAGTAAAAGCAAAGGATGGCGAAGAAGCTTTGTTAGCTTTTCGTCAAGAAGCTCCAGACTTAATAGTTTTGGATGTGATGATGCCAAAACTGGATGGTTATGGTGTCTGTCAAGAAATACGGAAACAATCGGATGTACCAATTATCATGCTTACAGCTTTGGCAGATGTCGCAGAGCGAATCACTGGACTGAATATAGGCGCTGATGACTATATGACGAAACCTTTCTCACCCAAAGAACTAGAAGCCCGAATTGCCTGTATACTTAGGCGACTTTTCCAAAAAACCAGTGTCAATGTCATTGATAATTCTAGCCTAATCGATCTGGGCAATCTCAAAATCGATACAAGTAAGCGGCAAGTCTATAAAAATGAGCAACGCATTCGCCTGACAGGTGTGGAATTTAGCTTGCTAGAGTTATTGGTCAGTCATTCTGGAAAAGTTTTTTCTCGATTAGAAATTTTGCAGCAACTATGGGGCTTTGTACCAGAGATTCATGCAGATACCCGTGTAGTGGATGTGCATATCTCCCGATTGCGGACAAAAATAGAATCTGACCCAAACTTGCCAGAGTTGATCGTCACAGCAAGAGGTAGTGGTTATTTTTTCCCACGAATTATTTCTAAGAGAGCAGGAATAGCAGAAAAATATGACTAAGCTCATCTTAATTACAGGTATAAGCAAAGGTCTAGGTTACGCGATGACCGAGGGTTTTATTCAAGAGGGACATACTGTTATTGGTTGCGCTCGTTCATCAGATGCTATCGATAAAATACGCCAGAAGTTTAGTGCGCCCAACGATTTCACAGCTGTAAATGTGGCAAATGAACAGCTTGTAAAAAAATGGGCAGAACATGTACTTCAAAAATATGAACCGCCAGATATAGTGATTAATAATGCGGCAATTACTAATTACCCAGCACCTTTGTGGGAAATACCATCCGAAGAATTTTCCGACCTAATAGATATCAATATCAAAGGAGTAGTGAATATAATTCGCTATTTCGTACCAGCAATGGTAAAAAACAAACGGGGTATTATTGTTAACTTTAGTTCTGGCTGGGGACGTTCTACTTCAGCCCAAGTTGCACCATACTGTGCTTCCAAGTGGGCAATAGAAGGATTAACTCGTTCTTTGGCACAAGAATTGCCGACTGGTATGGCAGCCATACCTCTCAATCCAGGGATTATTCATACAGATATGCTCTCTATTAGCTTTGGAGAAGAAGCTGCTAATTATACACCCGTGTCCGATTGGGTATTGAAAGCTGTGCCATTTATTCTCAAGTTAAAACCAAAAGATAACGGGATTCCTTTGACTGTACATTAGACATAGGAGTGAAAATTAATTCTGCGTTGCCCGAAATCCTTGGTAGGCACAATTCATGAATTGTGCCTACGTCATTTCACCAGATGTCTATTAACCTTGAATCTCAATTGCGATCGTTGCAATTAGGTGCCGACAGTTGAATCATCTCAGAAAAACGTGAATACTTAACCGCATCGGTAGGGGGATAATCCGCCGACACTGCAAGTAACCCAATTTTTATATCCTCGAAATAAATTACACCTCCAATACGTCCTTCAACTTGGAAAGCTCCATGAAATAAATGATACGGAGCTATATAGATCAGCAAAAAGTCAGTAATCTTTATTGCCCTGCCAAACATCTGCTGACAAGTTTTATGGAGGACAGCATCTAGGTATTCATTATAGGCAGGCTCACCCAGGTCGGTGAATTCTGAATGATCCGCAAAATGATCCATATAAAATAACCAGATATGGGACAAGTCTGCAACGTCCGTCAGTTTTTGCTTAAGTTCCTGCAATCGGTCGATTTTCATGGTGTGGATATTGAGGAGATGGGGCGAGCAGACAGCACTGTTAAAAATCTACCATAGCGATCGCTCCAACACCTCATTTAGGATTGCTATATCTGCATCTGTTGTAATGCTTCTGATGCGTGACGCGATGGGCTACGCCCCGCCAGAGGCGATCGCAAAATCATTGAGAGATGGATATTGTTTTTGTTTTGCTTGTAATTCCTCGCCCAGATGCTTGTAGGCAGATGGATCTATTGGCATCAGAAACTCTCCAACCAAGTTCCCTGGTTGACGACGGCTACTCAGACCCATATCCTGAAGCAATTCATCAATGTAATGGAATGTAAAAGGAGTTACACATGCTCCACTGACGAAAGCATAGGGTCTATCTTTCTTTCTCCATTCCAACTCTGCTGTGACATCATCTAGCATCTGTTGCGGGGATGGTAAAGCTAAATTCCCTTTGACATATTCTGATAACCACCTAGCACCAATTTCTGCTGATAACTGAGCACAGAAAGTATAGTTATAACCAACAAAACCCATCTCTGGAACATGAGGGTGAATCAGATGGCGGTAAAGATGGATAGTGCCTTCTTGATCAAATACGTGTCTGTGGTATTTCTCTTCTAAAAAAGGGATATCCTGAAGAAAACCTGTGCCAAAGACAACAACATCTGCCTGTATTTTCTCGCCGTTATCCAATTCAACGCCACTAGCAAAAAACTTGTTGATCTTAGTCTTGATAGGACGAATTTTACCTGCGCGTACATATTCAAAAAAGCCTTTAGGCACCAAGCTGATACTACAACCAATCAATTTGTTCATCGGTTGTTTGGGCACCATTCCACAAGCATCAAGGGGAAACTGTAAGCGCAAGATAGTCTCATTTAGCCGCCAGAATGTCCACACCAGTGGCTTGCCAAAACTATGCAGCCACTTTTCCCATCCTCGAAGTTTATGATAGGGCATCCAAGTTTCTGCAAACCGAGTCAGGAAAATATACTTGATGTTCAACAGACCGAGAAAGAAGTTGGGAACTTTCCACAGCGCTTGACGGAACACAAGGGTACATTCCTTGGCCTTGCTAGCTGCGAGATTCGCTAAATCGGTGGCTGACTTGCCAAAACCGACAACAACCACTCGCTTGCCCTCAATTACAGAGCCGTCGTTAAAGTCGTTAGTATGTATTACCTGCCCTCCGGCGGCAATGAACTCTTCCATCCCCAGCAAGTTAGGAATATTGGGAATATCATAAGTGCCATTGCAGACAATCACAAAGTCGAACTCGTAATTTTGTTTTCCGATCTCCTTACCATCTTCTTGAAAGCTAACACTAACTATCCATCCAGGAATATTTCCTGATTTGCGCTCCACTTTAGTTACTTTTGCACCGAACTGAATTTTTTCTGTGACACCAAAGTGTTGGGCATAGGATTCAAGGTAAGCGCATATTTGCTCTCCTGAAGGCCATTCTGGATAAGAGGTAGGCATAGGAAAGTCTGAGAAAGCATAGGTATCTCTGGGATTTTGAATCGACAGTCCTGGGTAAGTTCTCGATCTTTCCCACACACCACCAAGTCCCTGCCGTTTCTCGAACAATGTTACTTCGTAACCTTCCTGAAGAAACGTCTTTGCACAGACTAATCCGCTGACTCCAGCCCCAATCACGCATACTTGTTTCACCGTCATCTTGGATTCTCCTAAATTATGAAATTAGTGCCGGAATCTGATATGAGCGATCGCTAACTACACTCAGATACTCCGACTGTTCTTGTGACTTGATTACATGAGTCAAGTATTCATACTGAGACGGTAAAGTTGAAGTTAGGTAATTGGCTCTTTCTCTAATTTCCAAAAATGCAGCCTCGGCGTTGTGATTTCCGATATGTTCTAAAATCGGAAGACTACTTTCAGGCATGTAATTTAGCCCCAGCAACATTACCGAATAAGAGTAAGACTCGAAGCCGTGGTATTTCGGGTTGATAGTCTTATTGCTTGGCAGTCTATTTTTCCATAACCTTAATTTTTCCTGTAGTTCTGCTGGAACTTTGATATTGTTCTTAGTTGCTTTCCAGAACTCTGTGTCGGTGCGATCGCTAGCATAGTAATGAAGTGTCAAAAATTCTCGCACACCATCTATGCAGTCAGCGATAACTTTGTTATAGCTATGAATTAGCTCTTGATTGAAAGATTTGTTGGGAAAGTGGTTAACTAACTCTTCAATTCCATGTTGAATAAAGAAGATGCCAGTAGATTCTAGTGGTTCCACAAATCCACTGGAAAGGCCAATTGCTACACAGTTTTTCACCCATGAGTTTCTGTTACGTCCAATCCGCATCTTGATATGAGAGGCTTGACGATGATCAGCAGCGACTCCCAAATGCTGGCGAAATTCCTGTTCTGCGTCCTCAGCAGAAATGAATGCACTCGAATAAACATACCCAGTACCGTTTCTGCCATACAAAGGTATATTCCAGACCCAACCAGACGAAAGTGCAGTTGAGGTAGTGTAAGGGTTGATGCCATCCTTTTTGATATCAGTTGGTATCTGCATGGCGATCGCGCGATCGCACAACAGTGAATCTGAATAAGAAATGAATGGCTCACCAAGGGCTTTGTTGATCAAAAGACCACGGAAACCAGTACAGTCAATGAAAAGGTCGCCACTGAGAATGCTATGCTCTTTGGTTGTGAGACTATCTATACTCCCATCCTCAGTTAACTTAATATCCACTACATCATCAACAATTTGCTTCACTCCCCTTTCCATTGCATAATCTTTCATGAATCTTGCGAGTAGATTCGCATCAAAATGATAGGCATAAGGGTACTGAATCTTTAACTTATCCAGAATATTTTTCTTGACGATATGCTGTTGAGAAAATTCATTTTGAACTTTGTTGTCAAAGACTTTACCATCTAAATATTTTGGCGACAGTTTATGATCGCACAGCCAGGGAATTAGAAAGCAAGCATAATCAAATACTTCTTGATCTTTCTTCATTTTTAGCCACCATTCAGAGATATCAAAGCCGTCGATTACCTCATATCTCTGAAAAGGATGGTAGAAGTGTTGCCCCTTCGCATTCCAGTTGACAAACTTAATTGCCATCTTATATGTGGCATTACACTTTGGCATCCATTCATATTCTTGTAACCCAAGAAAATCAAAGAATACTTTGATGGTACTAAAAGTCGCTTCTCCAACTCCAATTTTGGTTATATTAGATGATTCCACCAGAGTAATATTAATATTTTTATCTAGTGCTTTACTCAAATAAGCTGCCGTCATCCAACCGGCTGAACCACCACCAACAATTACGATATTTTGTACATCCTGTAGATTCTGTGACATAGTTAAAGTTCCTCTTTTTGTCTCAAATTAAGTATGCAAGTCAAACGATTTTGGATTTTAGATTTACGATAGCGAAGCGTTAGCGAGTCCGCGTACTCTGTAAGAGTTGCAAGCTAGCAAGAGCGTCTCGTAGAGAGCGTATGCGTGGATTAACCCCGCCCACAAGGGTCGGGGCTTGGGGATTTTAGATTAACGATTTTAGATTTGTTCCGCCCACAAGGGGCGGGGCTTGAATTGAAAAACCCCAATCCAAAATCCAAAATCGGCACGGTCAATTTAAAAAAGCTTGTTTGATAATTTATGCAGCTTTCAATTCTTGCTCGATTTTATGGGTTTCAGCATAGACCAAAAGTTCATTTGTAAATTGTGTAAAAACTGTAAATAAGTTCTCAACTAATTCACAAGCTTCTTGCCGAGCTTCTTCTGATAGTTGAATATCTTGTAAAAATTGCTCTATTCCAGATGTACCCGTGATGTGACCAGTTTCAACATTTAGATGAAAATCTGCAAAATATCGGCATGGTTTTTGGGTAATTTCTTTAATTTCTTTGCCAATCTCTGCCGCTGTTGAAAACATTATATTACCCGTTGCTTCGAGAACTTCAATAATTATGATTTTCTGAATAGGAGTAGCGTTTGAAGTATATCGATATAAGTGATAGTTTAGCCAGCGAGCATTCTTCGTTTCTTCATCCCAAAGAAATTTCAATGCATCACTAAATTTTAATGATTTGTCAAGTTCTAAGTTTTTTAAATCTTCCAAAAACCACAACCAATGATGGTCATCTTCATAAGTATGCTTGTTAATTAATGCCTGAATTGGATCGGTGGTTGGTTCTACTCGCAAAAAATACTTATTAACTTCGCCAAAATTCATAATAAAATGAGCAGCACATGGTGCCCAAGCTAACCTTTGTCTGGGATTTATACTTTTGTTTTGCATAAAATTAAACAAGGGTAGTTGAGCATATTCTTGTTTTTTTTGTTCAATCAATGCTAGTATTGGTTGCATTTTTAATTTTACTGATTTGAAATGTTTAATATGAAAGCAAAAGTAACTTTTCTGCTTTGTTTTAGCAAGGATAATCTGCCCCAGTTTTGGTGATTTAACAACCAAAACTTCGTTGATAGTCATGAGTGAGATCAAAATCCACTATTGGAATAACAAATAATATCTAATTTTTTATATTGCAAGTTTAGTTAAGGGTTGGTAGATAATTAGTCTTTTAAGAGGCGATAAATTGCGTCTATACATCAGGGTTTTAGGCTTATCTGAACTGTATTTTTTATATCGTACTGAGACTAGCGCTAAATTGTAACCAGCTAATTTACTGTTATTTGTTTTTACTTTAACTTCAATATCTCTATGTAATAAACGCAGATTTTACTTAAGTATGCTGGTTCAGAAATGGTCTTATATAAGTGTTTCTTTTGCCCAGAAAAACCAAATCGGTTAGTTAAGCGTTAAGGTTTGAAAGCAGACTCGTGTATACTTAGATAAAATTTTTACATTTATTAAGTAAAAAATAGTATCAATAATTACTTTCCCTTCTTTAGTATCAATGTAGACTCGGCAGTGCACCCAAATTTTTTTGGTGTATATTGCAAATGTACTTGTGCGTCACGACTTATCCTCAACCACCAATGTAGACTCAGCAGTACGCCCAAATTCTTCTGGTGCATATTGCAGGTGAACTTGGGCACCAGGCCAAGATAATGTGCCAGGAGTAACAGAACGGACTAAGCTATGATAATCTTTGTGACTAAATATTTATCTCTTGCAAGAATTCGCAAGAAAAAAGCGATCGCCTTCTCTTCTCTCAGTAGCGGTAGTGCGTAGGCGTAGCCCGTCGTAGACATCGCTCTTGTTAGAAAAGCTCATATAGTGTTTGACTGTTGATCTACCGTCAGATTCCTCAACTTTTCTTCATCAAAAGTAAGCCCGTGACGTTCTAAATATGGGCGCAAATTTATTTTAATGAATAAATCTTTCAGTTCTTGAGTAATTTCTTGGGGTGGATTTCCTGATAATGCGATCGCAATTAAACGTTCTGCTGCTTGAAATTCACCACAATCTATTGCCAGAGTTGCAGCACTGCGATGTAATACTGAACGAGTCGGTTCGGCATCAAGTTGATTAGCAATCAGTCCAGCTGCTTGAGATTCTTTCTCAAAGGCTTGTTGAGATAGCTGATTAGCTTGCTCTAAGTTACCTCTGAGTTTAGCAGTGAAAGCTGCTTGGGCCAAATCCATCGCTTGTTTATGCAACTCTTGAATCTGACTCATTTTTCCACAATAAAAGATAAGGGTTTGCTGAATTCAACAACAATAATGTAAGCGGGAAATATGCCATCTGAAGGATTAGTTTGGTCAATTTTTTGTTTGACTCTGGCCCTAACTCTCCTATCATCTGCTTTACGTATTCCTGAAACTTCCAACCGTACTTTATTTTGAAATGGAAGCTCACTTGTTGTATCTTCGCTACCTAACCAGTAGTCAAATCCTGTGCCTTTGCGCGATCGCTCAATTACAGTCAACTCAGTCAATTCTCTGATGAGCATAAAGGCAATACCATAGGCTGCTTGTTCTGTAATGAACTCTTCATCATTCCAGCAACGAAGCATTTGCTGTGTAACAGGTTGCCAATACAGCCTGAAGGTGGTGTTAAAGTCGCCATTGACTGTAAGTTCTACACCCTGTAAATAACATTGTTCCTCCAAACACACCGCACAAGCTTCTGCTAAAGCTGCTCCAAAAGATGGAGTTATAGCGGGTAGTCCTTCTCCTAATTTAGTTAATATTAACTCTTGGGGTTTATCCAAGCTAAACAGACTGAATCTTACCGTGGTTTGTTTGATTGTACTTTAATTGCAGTTGCAGAAATGCAATAAAGTACAATTATTATTTCCCATCTTCCAATATTAATGTAGACTCAGCAGTACGCCCAAATTCTTCTGGTGCATATTGCAAGTGAACTTCAGCACCAGGCCAAGAAAATGTACCAGGAGTAACAGAACGGACTAAGTAATGCAGGCTATAAACTCCTGGTTCTAGGTGGTCGGCATAGGCGATAATGCGATCGCGGTATACATTCTTAAACCCAAGTTCCCAGCTATCGGCTTTTGCTTGTAATGCAGCTGTAGCAGTTTGGAAACTCGCATCCACCGCCTCAAAACCTGATGGTAACGGATCTTTTATCACCAGATGATCTACACGATGATCGGCGATGATTTCTAAACCAATATCAAACACCTGTCCAGAGGCTAAAGTCAAGGGTTTATCGAAAGCATAAAGACCTGTTTTTTGCAAAATTTTCTCTTTATTTACTTGACTAATTTCTCGTGTTATGCGTAGTCCGTTAAACCTGCCTGATTGATTACCTTGCAAGCGATAATTATAAGCAACTAGATAGTGCAAAGTGCCATTACCTGATTTTTGCAGCGTTAAATCATTACGCCCACGAGGTAATTTCTTCATCGGTACATTTAGCTGTAAGCTAGGATTTTGGTAGCCATTAAACCGATTTTCTCCTAACTTATTACCAGCTAATTCCACTGTGGCAACAAAATTAGGCGGTGTGGGTTGCAGTTGACTATAATCTACCAAAGCTGTTAAAGCTTGGGCATTATTATAGTTGGTTTGCCATGTACCATCACGTCGCAGTGCCAGAAGACTTTGGAATAACTTATCTATAACTTCGGGTTTACTTTGTTTGGCAATAAATAAACGTAAAGCTTGCGCTTGCGTCGTGGTAGATGAACTCATCCATCCCCAACTGCTGGGTAAACTTACAACTGCTGTGCGGCCACTTTCATAAATATTCTGTTGCAGCTTATTCACTAATTGTTGAGATTCATCTTGCCATTCTGGGAATTGAGATAAGTATCGCGCTAGTTTAATTTGAGTTGCTATATCAAAGTTATTGCGTTGTTCATAAATATCTGCAAGGAAAGTATTGCGTTTATCTCCCAATTCTGCTAAAGAGATTAAAGCATTAAGTTGCAGTTGCCTTTTACAGAGTAGTTGTTTACAAAAGTCGTATTCTCCGGGGTTTGCTAGAACTTTTTGTAAATAAGTTTTGAGACGAGATACCATTGCAGAATCGACTAAACTAGGAAATACCTGACTAGCTTTAGCCAAAGATTCAGCCGTATATGAAGAAACCCAAGGGTCGGATTTTTCTTGTCCGGGGAAAGCAGCAAAACCACCATCGGCTATTTGGAGTTTTTGTAATTTTTCAATTGCTTGATTAGCTTGTTGGCTAGGATTAAATTCTGCAAAGTTCTGACTATATTTTTGGGCAAGAGTTTGCAGATTTACCGCAATTATTAATTGACTTGCAGCAGGTTCTGTGAATGGCAAATCATCATCTTCTAAAACTTGTTTTGCTGGTGCTTTAATTTCTGGAATCAAAGTACTCGCCAACTGAATATCTAAACCTCCCGCATCAGGGAAGGTATTTTTATCAACATTCAAGGGAATCTTCACCTGTTTATCAGTGACACCAGATTCAACGACTTGTTCTGTAATTTCAATTGGCTTAATTTCCAAAGGTACTTCAAAAGCATCTGCGGCTGTACCATTTAGCTGAGTGGTAAAGCGAACTTTACCAACTCCGACGCTATCCGCCAGCATGGGAAAGCGATAAGCATGAGTTGCGGATTCAGCTTTGGTTTGCAAAGCAGTAGCTGTGGGGTTTTTGTCAGCAAACTTCACCGTACCGCTAAGTTCGCCATTAATTGAGAGATTTCCTGTATTTCCAGTGTTGTTAGTTACAGATAAACCAGCGAGGATGCGATCGCCTGGACGGGCAAATTGTGGCAAAATGGCATTAGTTAGTAGTGGCTTGGTGCTGATAAACGTCGCATCCCCATTCCCGAAACGCAGATTTCCATCGGTAGCGACAGCCATCACCCGCCATGTAGTTAAATCATCCGGGAGTTTAAAGCTTATTTGTGCATTCCCATTTGCATCGGTAAGGACAGAACCGTTGTAGTAAGCTAAGGCTTTAAAATCAGTGCGAGTGCGAGTATTTGCAGCAGCACTTGAGAAACCACCGCCATAACCCCAACCTTTGGGTTTAGCTACATCTTGTGCTTGTAATATGACATCTGGGCGATTATCGCTAAAGCGAGTAGATATTGGCTGTTCTGCATAAACTGTATCTACCAAATCTGGCGGACGATAACCAGAAAGTTGTAACACCGCCTCGTTTACCACCATAACTGTAAATTGTCCTTTGGTGGGATTGCCTTGATTATCCTTCAGTTCCAGTTGTACTGTTTCCTCTGCACCAGGTTCTAATGATGCTTGCACTGGCTTAACTTGCAGTTTTAAATACTTATCTTCTAAATTAACTTTAAAAGGTGTAAAACCAATCTTCACCAAGTTATCTAAACTTCCCACTTCCACTTGGTTGATGGGTTTACCTTGTCTGACTAAGACAGCTTCAATGGCTGCATTTGGTAGCATTTCTGGCGTAACTTGAAACTGAATTTGTGGTGCGCCTCCCTGAACTTTAATAATCTGCTGATAAAGGGGTTTGTCTTTAATCACAGCAAAGTACAATTCTGCATCTGGATAGGGGGATTGAATTAGTGCGGTAGCAGTTTCACCAGGTTTAAACTCTTTTTTATCTAATTTAACTTCTAAGACATCTTCTTCTCTAGAACCCCAAAATACTGGATTTTCTCCAGTTGCCCAAATTTGTAAATCTGTGGCACTTAACTCACCTTTGGCATCGCTAAAATTAACTCTAATTCGATATGAAGCAGATTCCGGTGCTGTTAAATTTACCGATTGCGGATTACTCGCAGATGTAATTTCTGCTTGTCCTACTGTTTTATATTCAACTTGATTTTTTGGTGTTCGGCTACCTTCCACTAACTGCGTGACGCTGCTGTATTTAATCTGTTGTAATTCTAGACGCACCCGTTGACCTGTGATTGGTTTTCCTGTCGGGTCAGTAACAATCACTTCAATAGGAAAAGGTTTACCAGCATCAGCGATGAAATTACTTTTTAAGCCGATAAGGCGATTACTCGGTAAAGCTGTAAATGTTTTGGAATTCGCTACCGACAGATTAGAAACATCTGCAACTTGCACATCTACTTGGTAAGTCATCGGATATGGTAAATCATGAGCCACATTAACAGTTTGACTACTTTTACCATTAGTATCTAGTTGGGCATTAGTTTGCAATACATCACTAGATATAGTAGGCGTTTCCTCTGGCCATAACCATTGCCTACCAAAAGTAAATCCTTCCCAACCTTTAGGAACAAAATCAGCTTGCTGGCGAGTGATAAAATATTTCGCTTCTCCACCTTCCACAGGCGCACCAAACAAATAATTGCTTGTAGCATTAATATTAACTTTCTCGTCAATGTATGCAAATTCTTTATCTAAGTTAAGTTCGACTTTAAAATTAGGTGGCTTAAACTCAGCTACTCGAAATTCTCCAGAAATTTCTTGCCCATTTTTACCTTTCGCCTGGATTGTATAGTAGCCTAAGCGCTGAGTAGTTTTAATTGGTAGTTCCAGAGAAAAACTACCAAATTCATTTGTAGTTTGCGTACCTAAGCTGGTTTTTTGCCCATCGGGATTTATCAAAGTTAATTGGTAAGCAGCATTTTTATCTTGCTGAATTACACCATTTTGTAAATAGTCTGCAAAACCAGTCAACCAAGCCTTTTCGCCAGGTTGATATAACTGTCTATCCGAGAAAATTACCCCGCGTGATTCTGGCTTACTATCTTGCCAACCTGCATCGATACCATATCCATAAACACCGCTATATTCTTCAGTTCTAGCGAATGCCCAATCTTGATTTTCACGGGCAATTACTAATAACTGTGGTGATTTACTAGAGCTTTTATTGCCAGAATAACATTGCTGTAATCCTTCACGAACAATTCTAAAAATTCCATTTTCATCTGTTTTACCTATTGCACAAGGTAAAGGTTCTGGACGAGATTTTGCTTGTAATTTTGATTGATAAATTTCAACAGCAGCCGCTTTAACTGGCGAACCATCTGTAAGATGATTGATGCGAATTAACCCTGACTCAGGAAACCACTGAGTAAATACGCCCAAATTTGTCAATTCAACTAAGCCATAAGTTGTAGGTTCGCGCCACAGTTCCTTACCATTCTCTTGATATTTATTAGTCCGAGCTTGGACTCCATAAGCTAACATTCCCGTAGCAGCACTTATTTTTTCCCGCAGAGGAACAGCAATATCAACTGATTGATTTTTTTTACCCGATACCTTAAAGCTTTGCCATTCAGAAGGTTGTGGTAATAAATCACTACTATTATTAAAATATACTAAATCTGTAGGTTTAACTACTCGATAAGCTGCTTTATATTTAGATTCTGGCAGATTTCCCGTACTAATATTTAGCTGTAAATCTTTACTTGTAGGAAAAATATTCAAATCTGATGGTACCCAGATATCTCCAGCTAAATCTCCAGTATCATATTTAAGTGTGACGGGTTTACCCAAAGTTTGCCCAAACTTATCTTTGAGATTTCCGCCGATAGTAATTGTATAAGTCTTGGCAGGTTCTAGCGCATAAGGGTTGATACCAACAATTTTATCTTCATCATTTATTTGGATAATTCTCGAAATTTCTTTTGGTGCTGGATTAATGGAAATATTTTCTTTAGCTGAATCTGGCAATAAAACATTATTAAATTCTAGCTGCGGACTACCTTTAATAAATCTTCCAAAAGTTCTGCCTGCATCTGGTTGTCCGTAAAAGTTAATTTTATGAAATGCCAAAGGCGAATAAGTTGCTAACTTCGTTGCAAATTCTTTCTCTGTAGGCAGATTGCCATAAGCAGGACGTATTCCTGGAGAAAATACCAGGCGATAACTGGTTGCTTTTTCCAGATTTTGCTGTGGGATGAGGTTATAAATCCAATTGCGTGCTGAAGGGTCAAATTTTTCTAAAGGGTCTTCTTCATTTTTTAATGGTTTTTCTTCTTTGTTTAATTCAATTTTAAATCCTGTACCTTTGTTTTTGCCTTCAGGAATTAACTGTAAATGTTCTTGTACAGAAGCTGAATCCAATTCGGCATTGGAAGTAAACTGTAACTTTTGTTGTAAATCAATTGGTTCGATATCAGCCTTCTCGATGGGATTGACACCGGGTAAATTAGTTAAGTTTATGGATTCGGTGTTGAAAGTCCAAGGTAAATCTTTGTCTAGGCGATGATTTTTTAAGTCGGCTAATCCTGCTTTTAGTGTGACTTGAAATCTTGTCGCTATTGGTAATGCTTTCTCAGCTTGAAATCCTACCATCCGTGGTGTTAAAAAGCGAAATTGACCGGGTAGAGGCGGCCAAAGGGCAAATTTTTGTAATAATTTTTGCTGTTCTGGACTATCAAGACTTTCAACTGGGATTAAAGCTTCTTTAAAGCGGATGCGGATTTGATTGAGAGGTTTTGCATCTCCAATGGGACTAATTTGCTCAATCCAGTCTGGTAATTTCGGTGGCGTAAGTGGGGAAACTGCTGGAAGTTGTTCTTTACTTGAGTTGATACCAAAAAAATTACACCCTGCCATCCCTAATATAAATGTAAAAAGAAGAAGAAACTGTATTGTTCTCTTCCGGCGTGAAGAATGTCCAAATTTTTTTAACGAACTGCTAAGAGTGCCAAGAACGCGATAGGTAATCTTATGGTGGAAACGCAGTAAAACTCTGATAATCATCTTTCTAGTAATTCAAAATAAAAAATTTACAAATTATAGAAAATAAAAATTTGCATTACCTGATAGAGTGGGCAATGCCAAGGCTAATAAAGGACGCAATATGATTAGTTATTTGTACCCAAAGTGTGCATGTAACGTATGTTTATTTACTTACATAGATAACTAATCTAGTGTTATTGTTCCAAAAATGACTACAATTCTTAACTATAAAGAAGTATTTAAATTTCGCAAACATTAATTTACATCTGCTAAGTTAGTAAAAATTAATTATTAAGGATTTGAAATATTTACTGATGTAGATATAATCGCTGCGTCAAGATTAAGGTACGTTTTCTTGGACAGGGAATTCCCTGATGAAACTAATTTTACGATCGCTACTCAAACTTAAGCATACTACTAAAGTTATCCTGGCTGTGCTGCTAATCTGTATTGTGGTACGCCTACTACCTTATTTTGCGCCCATTCGTGCCGCAGATATTGCCCAAAATCAACTGGCAATGCAATTTAGCGATCGCAATGGTTTACCATTAGGAACACTACTCACCCGTGACCAAGAGCATACATCAGTAGTACCCCTAAATCAGGTTTCGCCCCAGTTTACCCATGCTATTTTAGCCGCTGAAGATGGCAGCTTTTACCATCACGGGGCGTTGGATATAAAAGCTGTTATCCGCGCCAGCAAAGAAGCCATCCACGCCAAAAGAATTGTTTCCGGTGCTTCCACAATTACCATGCAGTTAGCACGGATGTTAGATCCAGTGCCGCGCAGTTTCTCTGGTAAACTGAGTGAAATTTGGCTATCTTGGCGGTTAGCAGCAGGGATGAACAAAGATGAAATTCTCTCTGCATATATCAATCGGCTGCCAATGGGCGGGAATATATATGGTGTGGAAGCCGCCGCCCGGACTTATTTTTCCATTCCAGCTAGTGAGTTGAATCTTGCTCAAGCTAGCTTGTTGGCTGCTATTCCCAATAATCCCACATATTTTAATCCTTACGAACATTGGGAACGGCTGAAGCAGCGACAAAAATACGTCCTTAATCGGATGGTACAGGAAAAGTATATTAGTGAAGCGATCGCAACCCGAACACACACCGAAAAGGTTGTGTTTCAGTCTCGCCAAGGGGGAATTATCGCTGCACCACACTTTTTATTTTGGTTAGCCAATCAGTTTGATAAGCCGCAAACAGAACAAAATTCCCCTATCCGCACGACTATAAATCGCCCTTTGCAGCAGTTTGTCGAAGCACAGGTACAGCAGGTAATTTCTTCCCTAGCCGCTAACAATGTCCATGATGCAGCTGCGTTGGTGATTGATAACCACACTGGTGAAGTTTTAGCTTATGTCGGTTCACCTGATTACTTTAATGAAGCCAAACTGGGACGCAATGATGGAGTGCAAGCACTACGTCAACCAGGTTCTACCCTCAAGCCTTTTGTCTATGAACTAGCTTTAGAAAAAGGTTTAATTCGTCCAAATACCATTTTGGCAGATGTACCCGCCCATTATGCAATTCCCGGCGCGAAACTTTACAGCCCCACAGATTATACCGAAAGGTTTCTTGGCCCTGTGCGGGTGCGAATCGCTTTAGCAAATTCTTTAAATGTACCCGCAGTGCGCGTATTAGAAAAAGTCGGTGTGGAAACTTTCTTAGAACGACTGCATCAACTGGAATTTGAACACCTCAATCAAACTCCAGAACATTATGGTTTGGGTTTGACTCTAGGTAGTGGCGAAGTCAGTCTCTGGGAATTAGCCCGTGCATACTTAACCATAGCACGACAAGGAGATGCTACCCCTTTAGTAAGCACATTTTCCAATTCCCCAATCCCAAATCCAAGTTGCGCTGAAAGCGCACCAAAGGTGCGATGTAAAATCCAAAATCCGACAATTTGGCAATTAATCACCAACATACTCAGTGACAGTCATGCTCGTGCAACAGCATTTGGTGTAGACTCGGTGTTAAATTTACCTTTTCCTGTTGCTGTTAAAACTGGCACTTCTTCCAATTTTCGGGATACTTGGACTGTTGGCTTCACTACAGATTACACCGTCGCTACTTGGGTAGGCAATTTCAATGGCGAACCAATGCGACAAGTCTCAGGTGTGACGGGCGCAGCACCCTTATGGAATCGAATTATGTTACATCTGCATGAACATCAAGAACCAGCAGCTTTTCCATCTCCAGAAGGTTTAGTGCAATTACCTGTTTGTGCAATTTCTGGATTACGACCTACACCAGATTGTACCTCAGTGGTACAGGAATATTTCTATCCTGAAGATAAAAGTAATTACGAACGTGAGAATCAATTCAATTTGCCACCAGAGTATGATGAATGGTTGGCAAAACAACAGCAGTCAAATTTTACTTCTACCAATTTGAGAATTGTATCTCCGCATCACGGCGATTTATTTTTACTTTATCCTGGTGAAGAAGCAAAACAAAAACTAGAATTTAAGCTAGCGGGAAATAAATCTGCACCAGTGGAGTGGTGGTTAAATGGCCAAAAGTTAGATACAAACTCAGCTAATTCTTTATTTTGGAATTTACGTCCTGGTAAGTGGACTTTGTCAGCGAGAAGCGGGGAAATGAGCGACAAGGTAAGTTTTCAGGTGGAGTTAGCTAATATTAAACCTACGCGTCGAGGATTTTCTATTAGTAATAATTGAAATAGCAATGATCGCTCTCTGTCAATGGGTAATATCATGTCCGCTTGATTACTTATTAAACCCGAAGAACCCCAAAGAGCCAAAGCTACGCTTTGTCTCCCCTCCCCACAAGCGGGGAGGAGATTAAGGGGTGGGGTGCAATGACTGTGGGAATCATAACTAATTACCCGGACTTGATATAACTATTTAACGTATATGCTTGATAGGAATCTCAATCACAAACTCCGTACCCTTTTCTGGTGAAGAAATACACTTAATTTTTCCTTTATGTTTTTCCACTATAATCTGGTAACTAATAGATAATCCTAAGCCAGTACCTTTACCTATAGGTTTAGTAGTAAAGAAAGGGTCAAATAATTTAGTTTGATCTTCTTCACTTATTCCTAAACCATTATCTTTAATACTAATAATTACGCATTCTTCATTTTTAACTTGTGTATGGATAATAATAGAATTAAGCTGTTTTTCAATATCTCCGTTTAAATAATCTACTTCTCGTTGATGTAAAGCATCAATCGCGTTACTAAGGATATTCATAAATACCTGATTTAATCCTCCTGCATAACATTCAACAAGAGGCAAATTACCATAATCTTTGATAATTGCAATTTCTTGCTGTTTATGATTTTCTTTGAAACGATACTGTAAAATTAATAGGGTACTATTAATTCCTTCATGAATATCAGCAAATTTCATTTCTGCTTCATCAAGGCGTGAGAAGTTACGCAAAGTTAGCACAATTTCGCGAATACGTTCAGTACCAACTGCCATTGATAATAAGATTTTCGGCATATCATCAACAATAAACTCTAAATCTATTTCATTAATTAGAGTAGTTATTTCTGGGTTGTCACCATAACATTGTTGCTGATATAGTTTAATTAAAGTTAGTAATTGCTGACTATATTCTCTAATATACATCAGATTACCATAAATAAAATTAACTGGATTATTGATTTCATGAGCAACACCAGCAACTAGCTGACCTAATGAAGACATTTTTTCAGTTTGAATAAGTTGTACTTGAGTGTGTTGCAATTCTTGCAGTGTATTTTGTAGCTGAATATTTTTATGTTTTAATTTTGCCGTTCTCTCCGTAACTTGCATTTCCAATCGACAATTTGTTTCTTCTAAAGCGGCTTGAGCAATTTTTTTAGCTTTTAAGTATTGCTGTAATAAATGCAATACTAAAAGCCATGCCGGAATCAGCATTGCTAAACTTATAATAGACTCCGAAATTGCCCATAAAATTCTTTGATAATATTTATCAACCTTCTGCTGTAATTCCAGTGAGATATTATACTTTCTTTTCATCACCCCATCAGCATAAATTTGCTTCTGAGTTTCATATTCGCGGCTAAAAAGTAGTTGTTGCGCTGTCTCTTTTTGATTTTTATTAACTAAATCAAAAGATTGATATTCCATTGCAACCAAGCGTTGATTAGCAGCATCAATTTTCTTGGCATCCTCATTTTTATATGTTTTAGGAGCTAGTTTAATCGATTCTTTAATAACAATGTCAAGCTTAGGTTCAAATTGGCGATATCGTTGTTCCCAAATAGTGTTTCCTGTAGCAGCATTCATGCGGGCTGACATAGTTAGTACTTCATCCAAATAAGTAATTTCATCACTTAATCTTTGGAGTTTAAATTCATTTTTAGTAATACTATTGAAGTTATAATATACTTGCAAGTTGAGCCAAACTTGAGGAATGAATAAGAGCAGAGTAAGCAGTACTGTTACAGTTATTAGTTGAGAGGAAGCAAATCTCAGTTTATAAGGTAGGCGCATTTTAATACTATTTTTTTAGATATGTTTTAATTCGGTGTTGTCGCCATTAATACTCTTGTAGAAGTTTAGACTCATCAGTATTGATACCGAAAAAATCTCTCAAAAATCCTACGGTTTCATTTTGGTAAATTTCAAAGTTAATTTCATTTATTTGTTTAATTTTAATTTTTCTGCCATAAAGAAATCCTAATTTAAAACTCATAAAGTCTACCTTGGAAAAATTATAAGGAATTGGGTATAGAAATTTAGCAAATAATTGATAGATGAATAAATGTAGTTGGTTAGTTTTTAAATCATTGCCCATTGTAAATCCTATTACAAAGGCTTCATCTTCAGAAGAAACCCCTCTATCTAAAAGTATGTGAATATAATCATGATGGAGCAGACTAATTTTTCCAGGTAATGCCACTATGCTATTAGGGTTCTCTAGTAACCAAATGACAAAAGGAATTTTCGGCTCACCATGTAACTTAAATACTAATGTTTGTGCTTTTTTCAAATTCATTTGAGCTATATCTACTTGAAAAGCTTTATCTAAATCAAAAGCCATATTCTGTATATTTATAATAAAACAACTAATTTATTAATATTTGTTTTTCTTCTAATTTGTCTATAATTTTCAACAAAATTATTTTTATTTTTATAATTAAGTATATAAAAAATAATTCTACATAAAATTTCAGTATTATCACTGAAGCTTGTGCTAAGGGCAAAAGCATCTAAATGAAGAATCATCAACTGAGATAAATTGCTGCAACTCTGCTGTGAAAAAAGATGTTGCTGCAATAGCTCGATCGCGCTTTAGTTGATGGACTGTTTCTCACAATCCTAAATTCTCACAATCCTAAATTCGATGAATGCGTTGCTCGATACAAGTAACGAATTAGATACCGGAAAGTGTCAAACTAAATATGAAGTTTATAAAAAAACTACAAACTCAAACCATGACTCAGCAACCAACTGATTTAGATAATAAAGCTGTATTTGAGCAGTTGTGGGAGATTACAAAGGAACTCCGCCAAAAATTAGAGGCTCGTTTTCAGTTACATCCAGACCCTTCTGTAGAAAATTTACAGCAATACAACAGTCTCGATGGCAACATGAAGGGTTCGCTGACCGCTTTTTCTGGGGAAGAAATTGACTGGCTAGTGCATTCGTGGTTGGGAAACCCTGGAAAATCAAACTTTAGCACTATGCGTCTCACCACTTGGTTGAAGTCCCATATTCAAGTTCCTCATTTGGCCTTCGAGTTTGGCACACTTCCAAATATTTTCTTTTATATAGATTACATTCCTCGGACTGAGCTTTTAACCGATTTGGCATCTCTTGAGCGCTACTATGAACCAGTTAATGAAACATTCTTAAAGTTACAGCAAGATTCGCGACTCAAGGTATTTACTAGCAAAAGTGCGTATATTCGGCTATTTCAATCACCCGTTAGTCTTTGCTACACAGGCGCACCTACTTTTGAAACCCTCGAACTAACTCGCACACTTGCACACGAAACACTTGATCGCTGGTTAACTTGGGTAGATGCAGCTGAACCTGTGCCAGAAGATGCACGGGAGGCTTTAGCTGCTCGTGATTTAGCGCTCCGCCGCATCAGTGCTGAACGCGATCCAGGTAATAAATTTGCCGCACAGATGTTTGGCTCGGAATTGACAGATAGACTTGTGCGATCGCTCTGGGGTGGCGATCGCATTCTCTAAATTTGTCATTTGTCATTGGTCATTGGTCATTGGTCATTGGTCATTTGTTATGACTCTCAATTTTCCATGTCCACTAATTTAGAATCTTACTGCGCTTTAGCATTGCAAGTTACCTGTAATGCAGTCAACCAAACAAGCGATCGCGTTAAGGGAGCGATCAACGCTTTATGAACCCCAACCTCCTATTCCTGCTTTCTTGAAATTTTCTCCCTTGCGTTTACAAGCCGCGGAGTATGACCATCCCCTGTACTTAGCTATAGCACTTGAAAATTTGGCGAATCAGGCATGGGACGAGGTAGACCAAATCTACCCAAATTTGTGACAAACAATGCTCTCTGCGGATAAGCATGATAATGGGCTTATGTTGACTGGTCTATACTTTAGATGGTTTTTGTGAGTATGCGTAGACTAGCAAAAACCGCAGAGATCGCTAATTTCCAAAAAAGCATATAAAATTTATATAAAGCTCAAGTGTTATTAAGCATAAAAATCTTTTGGATACACATCAATTTAACTTATATATTTAAAAAATTATTCTTTATAGATAAATGGTTTCTTGTAATTAAACATAATAGTTCTTTAACAAAAAAAATAATCTCGAAACCTAACTTAATGACAAACCCCATCAAGCTAAAAAACTGCCAATATTAACCAAACAAATCAGTAGATTTTAAAAAATATTTAATTTCAGGTTTACAAACATATATCAATATATTATGAATCGAATTTATTAAGTATTTTGAAGATTTAGTAAAGAAGTGTGTGTAACCTTGTACTTCATGATAATTAAATAATTACAGCATGGGTTCAAAAAGTTGGAAAAAACCAAAATATTTGACTTAATTACTTAATCATTTGCGTAATCAATTTAATGGATTATCAGGAAATAAATTATCTGATTTTTTAGGTATGCGTTTCGCTTGCAACCAAGAGCTGGCTTTTCGGATCAGCCCACAGTAAGTAGTTGGATATTTTTTCTTGAGAAACTCCTAACTAAATTGTTAATGTTTTTGAACATGAAATTACGCAAATGACAAGTAATCTACATTGAACTGATAAATAGTTCTTTGATTGATGCTGAACTTACATATTTAGTGAGAAATTTAGGAGAGATAATATGGCTTTCGGTACTACAAATCCTGACACGATAAATGGGGGTTCGGGAAATGACACTATAGTTGGTTGGGCTAGTGGTGGTAATGCCAATAGTACCTCCGGTAACGATAACTTGAATGGTTTGGCTGGTAACGATTCCCTCGCAGGTGGGACGGCGAACGACAGTCTAAGCGGTGGAGATGGCAATGATACACTTGATGGAGGTACAGGAAACGACATTTTAAAAGGTGGTGCTGGCAATGACACCTTCAAAGGCAGTCAAGGTAATGACAATATTGATGGTGGAGATGGCTTTGATACCGCAGACTACACTCAACTAGGTCAAACTATTACCTTGTCAGGTGTTGGAACCGTTCAAAAAGGTGGGGGATTGGGAAAAGACCTACTTTTTAAAGTAGAAAAGGTTATTGCTAATGCCAAGCTTGCCAATAACACTATAGATACATCCCAATCTTTGTCTGGGGTATCTATTGCAGTTAACCTGGAAACCCAAAGTTTGTCTGCCAATAACGTTCCTGGTTTGGGTAAATTGTCATTTACCGCAGTCAACTTTGATAATGTCATCGGCACAAATGGAGATGACAGCATTGCTGGCGACACCCAAAATAACCAATTATCCGGTAATGATGGCAATGACACACTTAATGGCGGTTTAGGTATTGACACTTTGAATGGGGGGGCAGGTGATGATAGTTACGTCGTTGACAATACTCTTGATATCATTATAGAGGCTCTTGATTCAGGCATAGATACCGTCCGGTCTTCTTTCAGCTACACACTAGGAGCCAATCTGGAGAATCTGAGGCTGAGAGAAGGTGGCAACTTTACTGGGACAGGTAACAGTCTTAACAACTTCCTTTTTGGTAATACTACTAATAACACTTTAAATGGAAGAGTAGGTGATGATACGCTAGACGGTAGTAATGGCGATGATATCCTCAATGGTGAGGACGGCAATGATAGCCTACAAGGCGGACCGGGTAATGAAATACTCAATGGAGGAGCTGGAAACGATATTCTCATCGGTAATTTTCCAGGTAGTCCGCTTCCACCTGGATTAGGGGAAACTGATACTTTAACTGGCGGGACTGGGGCAGATAGATTTATCCTGGGGGACGCTGTAAATATTTTCTACGACGATAACAACAGCGCAAATCCTGGTTTTGTGGACTACGCTACTATTACTGACTTCGACTCTAGCCAAGATCGAATTGAACTCAAAGGATCTTTACAGGACTATCGGCTGCAAGTTGTTGGCAGCAACACACGAATCTTCTCAGACAAACCGGGAGCAGAACCAGATGAGATCATCAGTATTGTGCTAGGCAAAAACAATCTCAAACTTGATAGTGATGACTTCTTTTTCTTTGAGGGGGAAAATGCTGGAGAAGGTACAAACAACACACTGGCCACCGCTGAAGGATTAGGTTCCTTATCATCAGGCTCAAACATTAATCTTTCAGCCCAGATTGCCACAATTCAACCGGAGGGCGATCCCGATTTCGACTTTTTTAAATTTTCTTTAGCAAATCCAGGAACTGTCACTATTAAGACAGTGACATCGGGAGATACAGTTCTCGGACTGTTTGACGATACTGGGATTGGGACTTTATTGGAGACGAACGACGATAGTGGCGGTAGCAATTCGTCATTAATTACCAGTTCCCTAAGTGCAGGTACGTACTACATCTCAGTGAGTAAATATGCTTTCTTACCTGAAGATGGTGGAACTTTCTCTGGTAGCAGTTCTAATCTTGATTTTTCTTATACACTAGGAGTCAGTTTTGCATAAAAACATTGTCAACTTAAGAAAGTACTATAGGACTCGTATTTGATTGCGTGAAAAAACTCAGTACATCTTTATTCCTTCTTCCTTGTTAAGAGTTCCCTGTTCCCTCCCTACGCAAGTAAGTTCAGTAATCAAATCGGATTCCTATAGTACCGCAAGGCGGAAGTCAAAAGGAGCCAGTGCGCCCTTGCGGCATTGCCCGACTTGTTCTTGAGTAAGTTTCAGAGAGCGGCAACACATCTTAATTCTTTTTAATTGATTAGCGTTCTAAAATTATCTTGATAATTGCAATTTTGAGTAAATGATAATCAAAACTAATCACCTAGACAAATTGAATCGTCAATAGTTGCAATAAAACCGATGAAATCCCTCAAAAGTCCCTCATCCAGTTTTTCTAATTCCCAAGCATCAGAACAAACTTCTCAATTGGCGTATAGACCGTTTGGTAGCCAAACTCAAAAAGCGCCTTTTACGCCTGTGACACAAACGGACGTAGAGAATGAAGCTTTTGCAGAAGAAAAGATGGAAATAACTGGATTGGAATTACAAGCCAAGCATGGGACGATTACGCCAGAGGGACAAGAACGGCTGACTGTATTGCAAGCCAAGATGGATCAATCATTGAATTCTCGACTGGAAAAAGCAACTCGATTTGGTCATAACTTTGCCAATATTCCAGTCAGAAGACCAGATACACCAACACCAATTCAGGCAAAACTGACAATTGGGGAGCCTGGAGATCGGTACGAGCAGGAAGCTGACCAAACAGCACGTCAGGTGATGCAAAGAATTCATCAGCCACAGAGCGAGCAACTTCAGCGAGAAGAATTACCTGATGAAGAAGATGAATTACAAATGAAACCAGAGGGCAGTATTCAGCGCGAGGAACTGCTAGAGGAAGAAGATGTACAAATATCTTTGGGAAAAACTGCCTCGCGGCAACGGCAGGAACTACCAGAGGAAGAAGAATTGCAAATGAAGCCACTTGGTACTTCATCCCAGATAGTGAATGAGGTAAAATCCCCAAACAAATCGTTTGGACATGACATTAGTCGAATATCACTGCGGCGTCCACAAACAAAACTGACACTTAACCAGCCTGGAGACATTTATGAGCAGGAAGCTGATAGCGTCGCCAAGTTGGTGATGCAGAGGATGAGCGAACCTGTGCAGTCTATCCAACGAGAGGCATTGCCAGAGGAAGAAGACCAATTACAAATGAAATCCCTGGCGGATTCCGTTACTCTTTTGGTACAGCGTCAGGGCAAAGGAAGAACAGCAGCAACATCTGAGCTAGAAACTTCTATCCAACAAGCACGTGGAAATGGGCAGCCGCTTGCAGATGATATCAAGCAACCAATGGAGGAAGCATTTGGGGCTGATTTTGGTAGTGTGCGTGTTCATACTGATGCTCAATCTAATAGCTTAAATGAATCTATACAAGCTCGTGCTTTCACCACAGGGCAAGATGTGTTCTTTCGTCAGGGCGAATACTCTCCTGAAACTAATGCAGGCAAAGAATTACTGGCCCATGAGTTGACGCATGTTGTCCAGCAGAATGGTAGTGCGGTACAGCCGAAATCTCTTCACATAGCATCAAAAGAAAATAAACTCCAGACAAAAGCTCTGCTGACAACCTCTACGGGGCATGGGCTAGCTATCCAACTGCGGGAGAATTTCCAAAAACCAAGTGACGAAGATAACCAAAAAAATTTAGAATCCAAAACTGATAGAGAAAACGGCGAACAACAGAATCAGGCTACGACAGAAAAACATCAAGCTATCCCCACACCACCAGATGATGGTGGAAACGCGGCAACAGATCCACCCCCGACAAAAAAGGCTAGTGCAGCAGTAACTCAGAAACAGGTTGAGGTTGGGGGAAATCAACCAAAAGAGCCTGAGTCAAAAGATACCAAATTTAATACAGAAAAGGTCGATTCTCAACAGCAAGCTCAAAGCAAAGGAGGATTACCAGGAGCAGATGTAGGTAAGGGAGCCATAGATTTACCTGGAGGAAACGCAGGGAAAGCGATCGCCGGATTACCAGGATCAAATATAGCCAGTACAACTGTAAAATTACCTGATGCAGCAGTTGATGGTAAAAAGGCTCCCACTTCCCCTAAAGATGACCCAGCATTTCAAGCCGTAGTCGGCACAACAAAAGAGGTTGCCGGACAACAGAAAAAACACCCACCTGCCAATAGCAAAGCTCAAGAAGCCCAAGCGGCAGCCCAATCTCCAGGTAATGAAGTAGACAGCAAAGCGCAAGCCAATCAAGTTGGGGAGATGCAACAAGCTCCAACACCAGGATTTGACGCTGCCGCCTTCAAAGCCAAATTGATGGAGCGGATTGCTGATATGGCTCCCAAGAATTTGGAAGAGGCGGACAACTTTAAAAATAACAACAAACTGGATTCTGTTAAAGGCGATTTGAGTGGTCAGGTCAAAGAAGAACAGAAAAGCTCTCAGGGTCAGCTAGAAGAGAAAACCAAAGAAAAACCTGATGCCAGTGGTATTGAGGCTAAACAAGTAACACCACTGCCAAAGAATGAGCCAGGGACACCGCCAACAGGCGTTGATGCAGATAAAGCTGCACCTAAATCTAAGGGACAAGGTGAAGTCGAGGCACCACTGCAAGATGACAGTAAAAAACTTGACCAGCAGATGAAAGAGGCGGATATTACCGAGGAGCAATTGGCAAACTCCAATGAACCGGAGTTTCAAGGGGCACTCGCAGCCAAGAAAGACGCTCAAACTAATGCACAAGAAGCGCCGCCACAATATCGCCAGCAAGAGCAAGGCATACTAGCAACCGCTCAAGCTACGGCAGAAGCTACAGCCCAGCAGCATTTGCAAGGAATGCACGGTATTCGTACCCAAAATCTGGGTCAGGTAGGAGAGCAACAGGTGGGAGCCAAGGGCAAGGATGAGCAAGCACGGGCAAAAGTTGCTGGTGATATTAATAAGATTTATGACAAGACCAAAGGTAAAGTTGAAAAAACCCTCGGTGAACTAGACGGGCAAGTTATACAAGCCTTTGATGCTGGTGCTGCTGACGCGAAAAAAGCCTTCGAGGATTACGTTGGCAAGCGGATGGACAAATATAAGAGCGATCGCTACAGTGGCTTTTGGGGACCAGGAAAATGGCTGATAGACAAATTGTTTGGTATGCCCTCAGAAGTGAACGCTTTCTATCAAGAGGGTCGCCAGCTTTACATCAATCAGATGGATGGTGTTATTAACAAAGTTGTCGCCATTATCAGTAAAGGACTTACCCAAGCCAAAGCAGAAATTGCCAGTGGTAAGCAGGAGATTCAGAATTATGTTAACCAACTGCCGCAAGACTTAAAAGGAGTTGGTCAACAAGCAGCCGCAGACATTGACAGCAAATTTGAAGAATTGCAACAAAGTGTTGACGATAAGCAAGATGAGCTAATTGACACCCTAGCCCAGAAGTACAAAGAAAACCTGGATGCTGTTGATGCCCGCATTGAAGAGATGAAGGCAGCAAATAAAGGTTTTATTCAAAAAGCTTTCGACTTCATCGTGGGAGTCATCAAGACGATTATTGAACTGACCAAAATGCTTTTGCAAGTGCTAGCGCGAGTTGCTGGCGTAGTTGGGCAAATCCTCAAAGACCCGATTGGTTTCTTGGGTAATTTGATTCAGGCGGTGAAGCAAGGCTTCCTCAACTTCATGAATAATATCGGGAAGCACCTCCAGCAAGGATTAATCGGCTGGCTGACAGGCACAATGGCAGAAGCTGGTATTGAAATGCCAGAAAACTTCGACCTCAAAGGTATATTTAGCCTAGCAATGCAGCTTTTGGGCTTCACATATCAAGCAATTCGCGCCCAAGCTGTGAAACGACTGGGAGAAGAAAAGGTCGGCTACCTCGAACAAACTGTTGACGTATTTCAAGTCTTAGCCAGCGAAGGAGTGGCTGGTATTTGGGAGTTTGTCCAAGACAAGATGGGCGACCTCAACGCCTTAGTAATCGAACCCATCAAGAACTTTATCATTGAAAAAGTGATTACAGCCGGGATTGAGTGGATTCTCAGCTTGTTGACTCCGGCTTCAGCATTCATTAAAGCCGCCAAGGCGATTTATGAGATTGTCAAATTCTTTATTGAACGCGCCCAGCAGATTGCTGATTTAATTAATGCTATTTTAGACGCGATTGGGGCGATCGCTAGTGGTGCGATCGATCAAGCAATCAAAGGCGTTGAAAATGCCCTAGCGAAATCTTTACCAGTAGTCATCAGTTTCCTAGCAAGTCTTTTGGGCTTAGATGGTATTGCCGGCAAGGTTCAAGCAATATTCCAGAAGCTGCGGAAACCGATGGAAAAAGCAGTTGATTGGGTAATTGATAAAGGTGCGAAAGCGTTTAAGAAAGTTGGGAACAAGGTTAAGAATAGCAAGTTTGGTAAGAAGGCTGGAGAACTGAAAGATTCGGTGAAAGAGAAATATCAAGCTGGTAAGCAGTGGGTTGAAGATAAGAAAGAAGCTGGTCATAAATGGGTTGAGAATAAGAAAAAATCCGTTAAAGATAAGTTTGACAAGTTTGGCAATAAAGTCAAAGATAAGTTTGGGTTTGGTAAAGATAAACAGAAAGAAAAGAAAGATCAGAATAGTAAAGACAATACATCACAATATCAACGAACTCATGATGTGAAAAAGAAGGATTTAGAAGCAGCTCGAAAAAAATTGCAGGGAATTATTTCCAAATCTGAGAGTACAAAACAAGTGGAGCAACATTTTCCTACTATTCAAAAAGATTTTGGACTTAAGAAGCTTGAGTGGGAAAAAATAGGCACGCCCTCGGCTAGTATAATCATGGAAGTCAATCCCAAAGCAATTATTGATCTTTCTGGCTCCGATCTAATACTTAACGAAGGAGATACAACGCATAGTAACAAATTTAAACAGAATGTTACTTTTGAAACTGCTTATATTGATGGCAAATACTTGGTTGGAAAAAAGATGGAAGCTACCAAGTTAGGCCCAAATCATCCACAAGGAAGTCCTCCACTTGGGGGCGCACTCAATCTGCTAATGAAGAAGTTACAAACTAATCCTCGTTCACGTAGTTACGAAAAATATATAAAAGGACACTTATTAAATGATAATCTTGGTGGTCCAGGAAGCGTACAAAATCTTTATCCTATAACTGCTGATGCAAACAGCAAACATGTACAACAAGTTGAAAGCATAGTTAAAAGTTGGGTTAATACTGAAGGCTATTGGGTTTATTACAAAGTTGAAGTTGCTAATGAGAAGGTTGATCTGGCAAATGGAGTAATTAATGCTGATTTAGTTTGTGAAGCAGCTAAACTTGATGTTGATGGGAAAAAATCCTTTAAAGGTGCTATAAAATCAACTATACATTCGGAATTAGGAGAGAAGAGAAAGGATACAAAAAATAAAATTAATAAGGATGAATTTAGTGAAAAAGATGCAATAAAAGATCCATCTTTTGATAGTACAAAAGTAGAAGTTTCATCTAATAAAAAAAGAAAGCGTAGTGAAATGGAAGAAGTAGAACTCTCATCCTCTACTTAAGAAACAAAAACTCTAAAAATAGAAATAAAATTTATGAACAACCAAAGTCTCGTACATAAATTTCATTCAATGGTAGACGATCTGAGAAATAACCAAGCTATCAATATCGACATTGACAGTTGCGAATTTAATCCTCCCGCAACAGAGGAAGAACTAAACGCACCCCAAATCAAGTTCAAACTCACTCCAGCGATGATTGATTTTTATAGCGAGGCAAATGGTATTAACATTTTCTGGGAAAGAGCGGAGCAACAAGAAATTACTGGAGGAGGATTAGCGGCTGGATATATTGATTTGTTGCCTGTTCAGGAAGTATTTAAGGATTGGGAAAATATTATTTATTTTGGTGAAGACGATCCTTGCAAACCTTTACATCCCATAGATTTTTTCATTGGGAATGCTTGTGCAGCGCTTTATTTAAATGGCTCAGATAACCCAGAAGTCTATTATTATTATCGTGGCGAAAAAATGAGGTCGCTAGGTGTAGATTTTGAGGGATATTTGGAACTGTTACTGAAATCACGTGGTTTTTGGTATTGGCATCTAGCTATTGCTGGCCCTGAAGATGTTAACCCTGATGCACCGATTCCAACTGAAGAAAGAAACTTTAGAAAAATTATGCCTCAGCTTTTTGCAGACTTTGATGCATCAGATTTTCAAAGGTTGAATAAGGAATAAAATTATTAAATGACTAACTGTGCATGACTGCAAAAACAGAAAATCATCAAATAAACACCGACTTAACCCTACACGACTCCTCCCAAACTCCCCTCACAGTTCGCGCTGTCGCCCTCACCCTCACCACACAAGACAACGAACTCATTGCGTGTCGCCTTACCTTTCAAGTCAACCCACAACTCTATCAACGCATCGACACCGCCGCCTTACTCAATCTCAAACCAGATGCGCGTAACCCTCTATCATCTGGTAAATTCCTCAGCGAACCAGACATCACTATTGAAGTCAGCCTGAAACCCGATTTATTACCACTCTTAACAGAACACGCTACCAACATTAACGAAGTTGCAAATTACCTCCTGAATTTAAGCCAAGAACAACCTGATAACCAAATCTTCTTCACTGAAAGTTGGTTAGGTTTATCTGTTAAACAACAACAAGAATCAGGCGAAATCGGCTATCGTACTCTTTGGTCTTATATTAGTCCAGAAAATCTGGCTCAAACAAGCACGAACAGTGAAGGAATTGCTGAAGGTATTGTCAAGTTTTTTAAAGACTGGACTGAGGCTAATTTATCTGTAAAAACTCAGAAAGCATCTGCCAAAATGCTGGAAGGAATCGAGAAGTTTTTGACAGAGTTAGCTGATATTAACCCAGATGATATTACACAAAAAATAGAAGCAACTTTGCCCTCAGATTCTACAGATGGTAGTCTTTTTGAAGAAATAATCAATTTTTTCCAAGCCGATGATTGGCCGTTTGTACAACTTCCAGGACAGCCAGCTTTACAAATACCGTTCCAAGGTGAAAATGGCAAATGGAATTGTTACGCTAGAGCCAGAAGTGAACAAAATCAATTTGTTTTTTACTCAATTTGTCCAGTCAACGTACCAGAAAACAAACGGCTGGATATAGCAGAGTTTATCACTAGAGCTAATTCTGGCATGATGATCGGCAATTTTGAGCTAGATTTTACCGACGGGGAAATTAGCTACAAAACTAGTATTGATGTCGAAGGTGACAGACTTAGTTCAGCACTCATTCAACGGGTGGTTTACGCCAATGTCACGATGATGGATGAATACTTGCCAGGGATAATGTCTGTGATCTATGGTAATGTATCGCCAGAAGAAGCGATCGCTCAAGTTGAAAAGTAAGCTATTTAAAGAGGTAATTGCTCAACTAGGGCTAAAAAGAGAGCCGTTAGTAGAAAGAGCTTTCTGAATAACTTGATAAGCAGTCAAACCTTGATACTTACCTATACCGTTCGATTCTGCTAATAATTGGTCGAATTGGTGGTAGTTCTATTTTTTCGTAGATTGCTTGGTATTTGCTTTTTTTATCAGCAAGGCACTATTTACTCAACCCGCTTAACTTCAAATCCCCGTAACCCTTCCGGTTCCTCATATTCAACCACAACATCTTGAACTACAGCAGCAGGTGGCCCAGAGTGACACCAGCGAACCATGTCATCTACAACCTCTCGCGCCCCTTCAAAAACTGCCTCTACTCGATTATTGGGAAGATTCCGCACCCAACCAGTTAATCCCAATTGCCTAGCTGTGTCTACAGTGGAATAGCGATAACCCACTCCTTGGACTCGGCCAGAAATGAATACATGGGCGCGGATAATCTTTGGCAGTGCTGTAGAATTCTGCATAAACTGGTCTAATCTTTACGATTTCCAGTCTACCTAGTTTGTGTATACACAATCTGTTTTTAACTCCAACTCGCGAAATTAATCTCGGTCTTTCTTAATACCTACTAGTTTTTGTATATTTCCAGCGCTTTTCAAGTAATTAAACTACCCTACTCCTAATTTAAGTGCTAGTCTAAATACCTGAAAACTGCTGTAATTTAATCAGTAGTCAGTTTTTCCACTTGAAATTTTGAATTGTTTATGTCTAACCTGCCACCACTTAATACAGAAACAATTTGGGCAATTCTTGACGATCAACTTGATGATGCCACAGTCAACCAGTTGCTATGGCATTATTTAGGCTATCGCTATGACTCCTCAATTGCACAATGGGACACTAAGCAAGTTGCACCAGAATGGCATAATGAGTACCCACAACCACCAGATTTCATTGCATCTCGCCCCGCAACCGTCAAGCTGACTCGTTCCATTCCTGCTGAAAATAAACAAATGCTAAAAGAAAAACTGGGTTTCAAAGGTTACAAAATTGGGGAATTTGGGCCTCGGCAAACTCGCAGAGCGACGGCGGCGAATTGGTTATTAAGTTATCTACAACAAGTTAATAACAAAAAAGAGTAATTTTGCAGTATATATTTGGTAAAAAACATCCTATTTTTACCAAATATATACTGTATTTGAATATTATCAAAACTATTGTTTTATTTAATATTTTTTTGTATTTGTATATATAACGGTTTAAAAATATTAGTTTGATAGACAATCTTTGCATTAGAGTAAATCCGTATTTGAGTCAAAAAATAAATACTATAAACAACCAAAAACCAAAATGATATGGTTAATTTTTATAAATAAATTAATAAATTATTCCTGAAGGTAGAAGCACTCCCGATCTAATTATTTCTCTAGAGCGATTTGCAAATTCTATTGAGCATCAGAGAATATCTCTATCAACCCTTGATATTACAAACACTTCTATGGCAAAGCCAATTGAATTTAATTTATTTGCACCTTATAACAAAGGAGCAGCATTAATTGGTTCTTTTTCTGATTGGCAAGAAATTCCAATGGAAAGAGGTGATGATGGTTATTTCCGCACAAGTGTTGAACTAGAAGATGGCGTTTATAAATATAAATTCCGCGTTCAATCAAATTCATGGTTTTTTGAACCAGAGCAATGGGTTGATGTTACAGATCCTTATGCAACTGATATAGATGAACAAAGTGGAAACGACGATAGTGTTATCCGAGTCAAAGATGGGAAAAGGATTACTGATACTTATGTTTGGCAACATGATGATAAACCTTTACCTGCTGACCACGAATTAGTAATTTATGAATTGCACGTTGGTGACTTTTCTGGTGGCGAGGACGATCCTTATGCACGAGGTAAGTACAAACACGTCGTTGAAAAGTTAGACTATTTGTGCGAACTGGGAATCAATGCTATTGAGTTGATGCCACTTAAAGAATATCCTGGTGATTATAGTTGGGGTTATAATCCCCGTCACTTCTTTGCAACAGAATCAAGTTATGGTTCGACTGCTGAGTTGAAAAATTTGATTGACGAGTGTCATAGCAGAGGCATTCGTGTAATTATTGACGGAATTTACAACCACTCAGAAGCATCTGCTCCTTTAACACAAATCGATCACGATTATTGGTATCATCACGAACCTCGCGACCCTGATAATAATTGGGGGCCTGAGTTTAATTACGAGCATTATGATGAAAAATTAGATATTAAGCCAGCCTGGAAATTTATTGGTGAGACAATTCGTTTTTGGATATCAGAATATCATCTTGATGGTATTCGCTATGATGCAGCGCGGCAAATTGCTAACTATGACTTCATGCACTGGATTGTTCAGGAAGCCAAAAAAACTGCTAGCATGAAGCCTTTTTACAACGTTGCCGAACACATTCCTGAAACTACCAGCATTACCAATGTAGATGGGCCAATGGATGGTTGCTGGCATGACAGTTTTTATCACTGCATTCTAGAACACATTTGCGGTGATACATTTGATTTAGAGCGTCTCAAAGATGTCATTGACTGCAAGCGCCAAGGCTTTTTGGGTTCCACCAATGTGGTAAATTACCTCACCAACCACGACCATAATCATGTCATGGTTGAACTGGGGAACCGTGAGATTTTTGACGAAGAAGCATTTCGACGGGCTAAATTAGGAGTAGCCATCCTAATGACTGCCGTTGGTGTACCTTTGATTTGGATGGGAGAAGAATTTGGCGAGTATAAACCTAAACAACCTGAATCATCCAAAATCGATTGGACGCTGTTAGGTAACGATCTAAATCGTGGTTTATTTGAATTATACAAAGGCTTAACCAACCTGCGTAAAAGCAATCATGCTCTCTACACAGAAAATATCGATTTTATCCACGAAAATCCTGAAGCAAAAGTATTAGCTTATACTCGTTGGAATGATGAAGGCTCTCGTGTAATCGTAATTGCAAATTTCTCAGAAAACTTCCTAGCTGAGTATCATGTTCCTAACTTTCCTAGCGCTGGTACATGGCACGAGTGGACAGGCAATTATGATGTCGAAGCTGGTGAAGATGGCATCATAACTGACTTAGGGCCATACGAAGCCAAAGTGTTTGTATGGCAGTAATGATCTACACTACTGCTCAGTCAGTAGTCTAATAGCAAAGAAAAGGGGGAAAATATTCCCCTTTTTTAGTTATGATTTTACTTAGGTACACACAGTTTAATTAGAAATTTGTCAAGCAGAAAATAAGCTATTTTAAAATCTCATAGGTTTATGTTACACTTTTGAGTTGAAGTGCGTCTATATAATTGCCAAAGCATCCCTATGCACAACAAATTATTTAATAGTAATATCGACAACGCTAACATTGAGAACGATCGCATTTTATTAACTCCCAATGAAGTCAAGTCAAAATTACCTTTGACACAATTAGCTGAACAAAGAGTTTTAGCATATAGGCGGGAAATAGAACATATCCTGGATTTTCAGGAGCGCAGGAAATTTATAGTAGTTGGCCCATGCTCAATCCACGACCCAAAAGCAGCGCTCGAATATTCTCAGAGATTGAAAATATTGGCCGAGCGAGTCAAGGATAACTTGCTACTAATTATGCGAGTGTATTTTGAAAAACCAAGAACAACCGTAGGCTGGAAAGGGTTAATTAACGATCCAGATATGGATGATTCTTTCCATGTAGAGAAAGGTTTATTAATTGCACGGGAGCTACTATTAAAAATTACAGAGTTGGGATTACCTGCTGCCACAGAAGCACTAGATCCAATCATACCTCAATACATCAGTGAACTGATTACATGGTCTGCCATTGGCGCACGCACAACCGAATCACAAACTCACCGCGAAATGGCAAGTGGGCTTTCGATGCCTGTAGGTTTTAAAAACGGTACTGACGGCAATATTCAAGTAGCTTTAAATGCCCTACAATCAGCTGGAAACCCGCATAATTTTCTGGGAATTAATCAAAACGGACAGGTCAGCGTCTTTCAAACTAAAGGTAACGACTACGGTCACGTAATTTTAAGGGGTGGTAGTCAACCCAACTTCGATCCAGCAAATGTCAAACTGGTAGAAGAAAAATTAAAACAGGCAAATTTACCACCAAGAATTGTAATCGACTGTAGCCACGGCAATACCAATAAAGATTACAAATTACAAGGTGCTGTCTTAGAAAATATTATTCAGCAAATAGTGGATGGTAATACATCAATTGTTGGCATGATGCTAGAATCGCATTTGTATGAAGGTAGTCAACCGATTACTGGTAAAAAAGAAGAATTAAAATATGGTGTTTCTGTAACTGACAAATGTATTAGCTGGGAAGAAACCGAAAAAATTATTTTGGCTGCTCACGAAAAACTTAAATGAGAAGTCAGAATTCAGAACTCAGGATGCAATATCAGGATTCAGGAGGCAGGAGATAGGACGCTTTGTATCTCGCGGCGCTTTCCGCGACGCTCGTTCGCCCTTGGCGTCTCCCCTTGGGAGATGACTCGCTAACGCTGCGCTATCGATACAATTCCTTTTTTAAACTGGGCAATGACCCAGAACTAAAGTTTTTATTCATACTTCTTTTCTCCTGCCTTCTTTGTAATTCAATGTCTAAATCTACTCTAAATACCCTCACTACGATTTTTGGGCTGGCTGCTGGTGCTGCGAATTTCCTTGGTAGTATTGGGGTAATTAACCACGGTGTCGCTGGCACTAACGGCGGTATCGCTACAGCCATCCTTGGTTATCTGGTACAGCAGCCCGCGGCTGGTGAACAACAGCCACAGCCTAAATAATTACCCTTGAATTCGGCAGTCACCGTCTGCCAAATTAACTCTTGTGGGGATTCTTGTTAATAAATCGCATAGATGATATTTTTACCTCTTTTGAGGCACTAATACAGGTAGTTTAGGGGCATCGGCTGCAAATTTAGCGTGTTGTCCAACAGTCAAAACATTAAACTGACTGGATATAATTTCTAAACTTTTGTTCACTATTGCCAGCTTTTTGTAGGTAGGGACACTCATACCTGGGAAGAATGAGAGTTCTGGCACATCTTCTTGACTTACAAAATCTGTAGGATGAAGTAGTAAAGAAGGCTGGACGCGTGTAACTTTACACAGCCACAGGGCAATTCGCAGGTAGAGTAAAGCCACTTCCGAAGAAAATGTACTCAGAAACATTATGTAACTGAAGTGAATTGGCACTTTAAAAATTGGCATGGTGGTAACGGGAATCTCAGTCAATTTATCCTTATCTAGTTTCCACTGGTAAGGTTTTAGAGGCTGCAAACCCTCTTTAAAACCACCAAACAGCGCTTCCCGTTTTTTACGTTCTTCCTTGCTCAATTTACAAGTTATTAAATAATATGCTCGTGCTATGGGCCCCAAAAATGTGGGAAAAGTCGAAGCATCATATTCGTATCCTCGTCGTGCTAAGACTTTCAATACTGCTGGAGAAAAACTGTATCCTGGCCCCCGAAAGCCGATAGGATGTTGATGAGTGACACGCTTGATATGTTCTTCGGCGAGCGCCACCTCTTCTTCAATCTCATTCTCTGAATACAGATGTAGCCAAGGATCGTGATAGAATGAATGGTTGCCAATTTCGTGACCTGCAGTGGCGATCGCTTGTATTGCCTTAGTATTCTTTTCTAGCGCTGCATCCTGACCAACAATGAATACTGTGATTGTCAAATCCCATTGCTTGAGAATATCTAAGAAACGAGGTACTGCGATATCCAGGTAAGAAGGATAAGTCTCCCAACCCGGAGCACCCTGATTTTTTAAATAAGACCAAATATTATCCAAGTCTAAAGAAAGACTGGCTATTGGTTTGTTTCCTTTTTGCTTTGTTTTCATTATGAGTTAAATTATTTGGACAATTTTAAGCGTCAATTATAGTCTAAGGTTTGGACTTTATTGGTCAAGTTCCATAGTTCGACCTGGACTGATACCATTTCACTTTCAGGTTGATACAGGGAGCAGGGGAGCAGGGGAGCAGGGAGCAGGGGGAAAGAATTAGAGACAAATCATTTGTATCAAATATTTCGTGAAATGGTATGAGTTTAAGGGAAACCTCAAGCTAGAGTATTTGCGGCTCCTAATTCTCAAAATAAATAGTTACTTTAAAAGCAGCATTTCGTAGGCATCGCCCGTCATCTCATGTCTGCTTGATTACTTATTAAACCCAAAGAACCCCAAAGAGCCAAAGCTACGCTTTGTCTTTCCTTTAGCAAGGGGAGGGGATTAAGAGGTGGGGTGCAATGACTGTGGAAATCATAACTAATTATGTGGACATGATATGAGTCCTATATAAACTTACATAAACCGCGTCCACCTTGAAAACTGTAGTTCTTTCTGTATGAAAAGAAAAAACCCTCATCCCCCAGCCCCTTCTCCCAATATTGGGAGAAGAGGAGCCGGAAAGAAGTCCTTCTCCCTACTTGGGAGAGGGATTTAGGGTGAGGGCAAAAACTACGGTTCTCAACGTAGATGAGGTCTAAGTAGGTTTTAGCGTAGGCGTAGCCCGTCGCAGACATCGCGCTAAATCTAGAAGTTATTAATGATTTGAATGCTCAATTTCTATCATCACTTCCAATTAAAAGCAATTATACAAAAATTTTTATCCACATCCTAGATGTTGATTTGCTGCCTCTGGGTCAAACACATTGCAATTCCCTTTTCGTAGTAAGCTGCCTCATTAATAAAAATTGGCCAAACAGTAGATGCACCTTCATAAACAATTGTTTTATCGTCAAAAGTTATAAAAAGTGGATCTCCTGGATTCAAGGCTTGATAATCGTTATCCTGAAGCTCTGGATGAATCATTCCAAAGATTGTACCATCCGGTTTTTTTGGGTAGTCTACAACTGATAAATGGTCATAAAGAATCAAAGTTTCATTATTTGATGGAATTTTACCCTGGTTAAACTGTTCTAGGTAGTCCAGAAGGGCGCGAACAAGTTCCTCTGTTTGTTGGAACAGCCTTGCTTTTAAGATACCTTGGGCAATTGGGCCAACCTCGAATGCAAAGCCTAATTCGCACAAAGAATTTACAAATGGGTTTTCTGCAATTGATTTAAAAGAGCAGCGATAAACCCTAACTAAAGGATTAAGCTGGTTTAGATAAGCAGCCAATTTTAAGTTTAAGGGATGACTGTTATCAAGAATAATTGTCAGACCCATATTAGCTGTACTGCTGTGCAAGTCTAAGATAAAATCTGCTTGTTTATTCCCATTTAATGCTAGGATATCCTGGATTAATTTAGCTTGCAATTCTTCGTAACTATTTAGAGTCGGATCTTGTAAATCTTGCTTGAGAAAACAGCGATTTAAATCTTTTTCTACATATCGTCTCCCGGTGGCAAAAGCATTGGGATTTGCTAACAGAGTGACTGTCTCAAAACTCGATCTAGTAATTAAATCGGGAAACTGGGCAAATTTCTGGATTAGGTAGGCTCCTGTAAACTCATTACCATGAGTTCCACCAACAATTGCAACCCGATTAATCTGATTCATGAAGCATTCACCTTGCCGATACGATCGCGATCGTGTGGTTGATTAAGATAGGACATATCAGGGCCATTGGGAATAATACCGCCAGGGTTGAGTGGGAATAGGTTCCCGTAGTAGTCCCGCTTCACAGTTTCTACGTCGCAAGTGTCAGCTACACCCGGAAGCTGATACAAATCACGTAGATAAGCTCCGAGATTCTGATAGTCTCGAATTCGCTGCCGATTGCATTTAAACAGCCCATAGTAGGCACTATCAAACCGAAATAATGTTGTGAATAAACGCACATCTGCAAGTGTCAAATGTTCACCGCAGAGATAGCGATTAGTCTGCAATGCAAGTTCAATCTCATCGAGAGTTGCGAACAGTTCATTACAGGCTTGATTGTATGCTTCTTGAGTCTGGGCAAAGCCACAGCGATACACACCGTTATTTACCGCGTGATAAATCTTTTCATTCCACCAGTCAATTTTCTCTTTAAATTCTTCTGGGTAAAGATTTAGCGTCGGATTGTTAGCGAACTCGTTAAACTCAGAGTTTAGTATGACAATAATCTCTGAACTCTCATTATTGACGATGGTTTTTGTTTGGTTATCCCATAGTACTGGCACTGTAGAGCGTCCACTATAGCCCGGTTCTGCCTTCTGATAAAATTCAGCCAGTGTGCGACAACCTTCTTCTTCTTGGTTAAATATCCAACCGCCTTCAATGGGAGAAGGAGAGACGACACATATTGATATTACCGCTTCGAGTTTTTTGAGCGATCGCACAACCAAGGTTCGATGTGCCCAAGGACAGCCCAGCCCAACATAGAGTTTGTAGCGCCCGGTTGCTGGTGGGTGTGGATTCCCTGATTCTGTACCGATGAACTTGCGAAACTGACTATTAGGACGAATATATGCTCCCGACTGATTGCGAGGAGCAAGATTTGACATCATTATCTGCCACATACTCGTCCAGACAAACTTTCCTAGCCAGATAATCAGCTTGGGAGGAAGCGACTTGCCTTTCTTCTTTGGGGGATTTTTATCGTCATCCATTGGAGTTGAGTTAGTCATGGCGACAATTTTGCTTTCGGAGCGATCAACGTTACTGCTGTATATGCTGTTAAATTTATAGTCCGTAGGTTTTCATACTTACACGCACCTTGAGATTTCTTACTTTACTTTACTACGCTTTGCCTAAACTGTTGGATCTATATTGTGGATACCGATATCGCCTTAACGCTTCTTTTTGCATAGATTATCAAAAATTAAAAATAGTTTATTCTGTTTCAGAATCTCTATCTACTTTGTAAGCCTGTAATAAATATTCTCCATTGAAGTGAATCAGATGAGTAGAATTTTCCGCAACCCAAACATCGGTTTCCCAAGCAATTTTAGCCAAATACTCTACCATCGCTTTCCGACTTAAAAAGGTTGTTACCATTACAAGAGGAATTTTTATATCAGCAAAGATAACTTCAAGTTCTTTCTTGCGTTTAGGGTTAATTGGGCCATGAGAAGTTACAGCTTCAATTAAAACTAGCCAATCATTTTTTAGATGATGGATAATCACATCAGGCATTTTTCCGTGAGAATCGACAGTAACGCCTAAATCCTTCAATGCAACTTTATTAAAATACGCGAACTTCTCATCTGTATCGCCAATATAAATCAGTTTTCCTCCAGGTGTAAAACGTTCTGCAAATTCATTAATAATCTTTTCAATCAGTATATTCTGACCACCTGGCAATAGAGTTTTTAACTTTCCTTCAATCACAATAGGGATACGTGATAGTTCCCGCTCCTGAGCATATCGTTTTTTCAAAGTTTCAACTGAAGTAAGGTAAGTACGAATGCTCTTTTCCCATTCAGTAGTTCCATAAGTACGTAAGAGTTCAAGCGCACTTTCTTCAATCTGATATACGGTTTTTGGACTGTTAACGGGTCGTTCAGGTGCATCTGGATTTGCAATTATCAAAGCTGCATCTAAGAATTGATGGACTGTTTGGCGGCGAACAGTTTCCCGCGTATTAGGTTTATATGTTTTGCCATAGTGCTGTGCCATAAATTCCATCATTGGCGTAATTCCGATTAGGTGAGACGCAGCAGTTTCCCAAGGATCTGATGGCTTTAAATTAAGTAGAGCCAAAAGAGTTAAGGCTGAACGTTCATTCAGCTGTGCCCGTGGAAGTCCAAGTTCAATTAGTATTTGCAATGCTTCATCAATCCGGGTTTTGATTATTAAAGGGTTGTTTTCAGACTGATTGCTCATACTCAGTAACTCTTCTTGCACAAGTTCATCGATTTCTTTCTGTGATGGGAAATGCTCAGTAATGTATAGTCCTACGGTCATTAGCTGCGCTATTGTCGGATATTTTAAATTTCGTAAATCGGCTGCATTAACCTGAGTATGCCCATTAAACAACCGGAAAAATGCGTCAACGAGGCTAGAGTTAAGATAAGCAGCAAGACCACGTGCTAAGGTAAGATTAAGTCCTTTTCCGTCTTTGTGAAAATAATTCAGGTGATTTTCAAAACCTACCCAAGAACAATTAATTTGGTTAGCATCATATACAACAGCAACAACTCGTTTTTTTTCCTCTTTGGAGGAGAATCGTTTAGTCAAAACATAATGTTCATTTGGTACTAAGAGAGATACAGTTTGTTCTGCATATATTAGAGCTTGGTGTTTTTTAGTTACCTTGGGATACTCAACATATCCTCTTGAGAAATTTAATGGATAAATCAAGGGAACAGTATTTTTGTCTGGCATTAAACACAGATATTCTTTAGCACGAAAATCTACAACACGTCCCGTTGATACAGTTAACTCTAGGTCTTTTAATGTACAGGTAAAATTAGCCATTTTCTCAATGACCTGCTGACTTAGTGTATCAGGGATAATGTGGATAAATTGTTGCGAATCGCTGGGAATAACTATCTCTGTATAAGCTAATGAATTTGACAGAATAAAATCGTCATCAGCATTTGAACTTGTACTGATAGTTACATTGTCAAATTTTGGTTTTTGTTTAACAGCATGGATGATAATTGTTTCTTGCAAAACTTCATCATCAATAAAAGCTTCCTGTCTGGATTCAAAAAGATGTATTTGGTCTAAAGCCATCATTTCTAAAAACATTTTGCGGAAGTCTCTAAAATATGGCCCATTACAGAAACTACGCGGCGAGATAGCTACAAGCTCTCCTCTTGATTCAAGAAGTTGAACTGTAGCAGCAATAAAACCTGTATATAGATTGCTAGTTTCTAACCCTATACAACGTAACAAATCACGAATTTTGGAATGAGCGTTAATTTTTAAATATGGAGGATTAAGAATAGCATGGGTAAACCTGCAATTGTCAGGATTATCGAGCTGAAGAAGTCTGACTGCATCCTCAATAAAATCTGTATCCCGGATCTCATAGTTTAAAGAGATACCAGCTGTTTGACATTCTTTAGCACATAATTTCAATGTCTGATGCAAATAACCAATCAGAAAAGGATCAATTTCATAGGCAACAATATCTAAATTGGTTGGGCGTTTTTGGCTCTGACAAAGATTAGCTACAAAGGCTGCAAGTAATGAGCCAACTCCTGCTCCAGCATCAAGTAGAGATATTTGAGGAAGATCGAGCTTACTAAACATCCCAACCATTAATTCTGCTACTGAAGCAGGAGTCAAAAATTGCCCCAGTTTTCCTTTTTGCTTTTGATCCTGTTTCAAGCTTGCAGCAATCCTCAGAATATCTACTTCATCTAGTAAGTTTCTGACAGAATATTTCGACAAGCTTTTGAATTCCAACGACTTGTGATGATTGTCTGTAGACTCTCTACTGCTTGATTGGAACATCACGCCTCATTTTCACAGAACAAAAACCAACTTTATCAGGTTTTGAATTTCCGCCATGATATTTTAAGGGGAAACTGATACAAGAAGCGTCCTTTTTTCCAGAAATTATTTTAAAACTATGCTTCATAAAGTCTTCGTCACTCGTCGCCTACCCATCGAATTAGAGCAACTGCGATCGCTCGCGATTGTGGAAGTTTGGCCAGAACGCCAACCCCCTCCCTACAAAATTTTACTAGAAAAAGTCAAGGAAATAGATGGATTGCTATGTCTGCTGACTGACCAAATCGATCGCCAACTCATTGAGTCTGGGAAACTCAAGGTCATCAGTCAAATGGCGGTGGGTTACGATAACATTGACATTGCCGCCGCTACGGCACGGCAAATTCCCGTCGGTCATACTCCTGGGGTGTTAACCGATGCTACCGCAGATTTTGCCTGGGCATTATTAATGGCAGCTGGACGGCGCGTAGTAGAGGCAGATCGGTTTACTCGTGCAGGTTTGTGGCAGACTTGGGAACCAGACTTGTTGTTAGGGCCAAATGTTACAGGTGCTACCTTGGGAATTGTTGGTTTTGGGCGGATTGGTCAAGCGATCGCTCGTCGTGCCAAAGGGTTTGAAATGCAAATTTTTTATACCAGTAGGCAACGATGCAGCCCAGAATTAGAACAATCTTTAGGAGTGGAGTTTGCTACGTTGGAACACTTACTGCAAGAATCTGACTTCGTAACACTGCATACACCATCGGCTGATGATACTTACCATCTGATTAGCGATCGCCAATTTGAGTTGATGAAGCGATCGGCTATTTTGATTAACACGGCGCGGGGAACTATTGTAGATCCCGATTCTCTGTATCGCGCCCTTGCAAGTGGTCAAATCGCTGCTGCGGCTGTAGATGTCACCGAACCAGAACCGATTCCCAAGGATAGCCTGTTGTTGACCTTAGAAAATCTAATTATTGCACCTCATATAGGCAGTGCCAGCCATCAAACGCGCTCTAAAATGTCAACAATGGCGATCGCTAATTTAATCGCGGGACTCAGGGGCGATCGTCTAGATTATTGTGTCAATCCTGAAATTTATAACTCATAATTCATTAATTTTGAATTTTGAATTTTGAATTGTTAATTATTGCCATTGGGAAATTTCCAAGCGAACTGCCGCATTTGTTCCTAAGACTTTTTGCCCACGTTCGGGTATGGAAATATAGGCAACATATCCACTGGAACTGGATTCTGAAGTCGGATTTAACTTTGTTACTGGCTCTTTTTCATCAGAATTCCAACTGTACTTAGCCTCATAAGTGCTATTTGATTCGGCAACATCAGTAATTAGATAGTCAGACCATACGGGCACTTGGTCGAGATGATGGTCACGTAACCAATTCGTCTCTTGTTTTGTAAAGGAATGCAGTGCTAAACGTAGGGCATATCTACAGGTATTATCATCACTGACTGAGTTTCTTGGGATTAAGAAAGCTGTAAATAGCGGAACAGGTTTATCTGTTCGGGTTAACTCTTGTGTAATTGGGCAATAATGAGCGATCGCTTGCTCATATATAGGAATAGGAAGACCACGCAAAGCCACCCTAGTTTCCAGTTGATAAAAATTATTGTCCAGGTCTTTTAACTCAACATTGCTCAAAGAGAGTTTCACCTGGATATCACCAAACAAAAATCGTTGCAGGTTTTGATAACCTTCTTCAGAGTTCAAAATGCCATAACGTCCACCATGAGAGCGATGAACATAAGCACGATGAGATCCCGCGATATAAGCTTTATCGATTTGAACTAGACCATCACTTTTGACTCCCACAACCTTGCGTGAAAAACCAAAACCTTCTTCATAATCATGTGCATTAGTGCCGATCAAAGAAAAAACGCGGTCTGGCGAAAAAGCATTCTCTATACTTTGTAGTTTTTCTAGCTGAAAGTCATCGGGTAACTCAGTTGTTGGCTTTATACCAGGTGTTAAATACTGATACATCCGCTGAGGGCCAAAGTCATCAGAATTATTCAATTGAAACTTGTCCCTCAGATTTTCTAGCAAGCCACTCCCAACCTCAAAATAAATACCGCCATGAGGTGTACCGTAGGTAAAGAATTTGTCAATGTGATCCGCAGCTTGCTCGCCTTGTTCTGGATAAATCTTTTGAATCAAGCTGCGACAAACGAGACCTCCCATCGAGTGGCCAACTAGATAAATTTTGTCAGCACCCGTCGTTTTCTTGACATTCTGGATCAAGTCTCTTAAACTCTTGGCGATCTCCTCCATCTCTTGTCGAACTACACTTGAGGAGCCAAAACTAGGTGTAGATATATCATAAAATCGATAGATCCAAATAGTTTGATTCAGTTGACCAGACAATCTTTTAATCTGATTGCTTACATTCTGATTGTCAACAATCGGTTGATAACCATGATCAGTCATTAGCCGCAGCAATGGACTCTCGAAAAAAAACTTCTGGGGATTTTCCTTCTCATCGACTCGAATATGTGTTGAACCACTATTGAATCCATAAAAGGGATCGTTGACTGTTTGCTCAACGTCTTTTTGTGTACCTGCATATCCACGAACGAAGACGATTGGTAAATACTGCATATATATCCTTGCTATTTAATCAATATTTTTCTCGTTCCCAGGTTAAATCTGGGAACGAGTGCAGAATATCAAGACAAGTTGTCTTAGTACAACATTTTATTAATTCGTAGCGAATTCTCTGCGTTTAAAACACTACGATTTTACACGGGAGCTGTACTTAGAAAGTTTTCACGAACTCAATTAGGGCTTTCTTATCTTCATCTGGGAGATTTGAGCCAAAATAATGACCTTCATCTTCTACAAAGTCAGGAGATTTGTTGGCTCTTAAAAGCACACGTGCTAACTTACCCTTAATTCCACCGCCTGGTTTCAAATCTTGGAAAAGGCTGCTGAGATTGAGAGATGTAATCGCCTCCCTCATATTGATGCTTGCCAGCAAATTCACAGGTGTACCTTTAGGAACAGGAATCCTAAATCTCGGATTCGGATCTCCTGGGGGAAGCTCTAATTTGGTATCTCTATCTGTCCTGCTGATAATTCCTTCACGTTTTTCAGGCCATAGCAGCTTTTCCATAGCATCCGTATAGGCTTCTACACGTCCTTTCACTGAGGGATCTTCGTTGTAAAGTCCTAGTGTGTTGTTGTGCAGAAGTGGTGCTGTTGCCCAAATGCTCACTAGTGAAGGTGTACGGTAATAACCTAAACCGCCGTCAGGTATCTTAAATTCGATGGGTTTTTTCTCATCGAAGGGGTTGTACAGCGTCAAAGTACCTGGTGAAGGCAGTTCTTTGAACGTCTTCGACGAGAACTGATCCCAAATATGCCCCTTAGCCGCATTTGTCCCTAGCGATCGCGCTGCATTAGTACCAATTAAAGTAACTGGATAACGCTGGTCATCAGACAAGAAGTTGTGGTCGAGGAAATTACTACTGAGTACAGACTCTTCGTACCATTTTTGAGCCTGTTCGGGGTCAGCAGCGATCGCAGCCGATGGCTTTTTGCTGGAATGGCAACTAGCACAAGTGCTGGCAAAAACCAGCTTGCCACGTTTGAGAACTTCTTCATCTTTAGTCAAGAACTTTTCACCATCTGGGGCATCTTTCAGGTGCATCGGCTCGATAGTTTTTAAGAATGCTTCGGCATCAGCCATACGTGCTTCTGTCTGTCTCCAGCCTTCGCACTCCTTCCGTGCCTTTTCGATATCAAAAGGTTTTTGGGGAGTTCTGCCTAATAAAGGCTCATGGAGACTTGTCCAGTAATCGCCGCACATCCCAATGTTGACGTAGACGCGTAGTGAGGCATTTGCCACTCCTGTAGAGTCTGCACCATCCTTGAGAATATGATTGACATCCTTGGTTGAACCATCGTTCATCACCTCTGGATATTTGGGGCGATCGCCTAAATTAAAAATGGCATTGATTGCATTCGGATTGTTAATATGATCGGTGGCAATCCGAGAAGTATCAGAGGTACCAGGTTTTTGAGAATCAAGTACTTGCTTAACAAAACTATTTTCTCTAACGCTGGATGCAAATAATTTGTTTTCCTTGATGTACTGATTACCTAACGCTGCTACAAGGTTTTCCCATTTCGGGTGTTCCTTATCTTTGGGTGGATTGAGGGGATCTAATGCTACGTGACAAATAGCACAAGACTGCCCAATCACATAGGGAGGCTCAACTTGCGAGGTTTTGATATATTCAACAGGGTTCCATTTTGCCGAGTCGAAGTTGGGGTTTTGGAACTTACGCAACCCAATAACACCAGTTGAGAGCGGATCTTTACACTTATCTAGCCACAAACCGTATTCATCTGGTGTTGTCGCCTTTTCACATCCAGGATCGTTAATTGCGCCATAACGTTGCAATCGCTCGTCATGCATACGCGAGTCAATCAGCTTTAACAGGTCAACACCGCCATGTGTTCGCTTCGCTAAATCACGATAGTACTTATCATTACCGCCAGTCCATAAGTACCAAGTGCAACGACCCCGTTTTTCGGCATCTGTCAAATTCTCCTTTGTGTACTCTGGGAGATAACCGATACCGTCACAGTTATCAGGGTATTCAGATACACTGGTATCTGAGTACTCTGTATTTATGGACGTAGGTATTTCACTATACTCATCAGCTAGAGCTGTAGGCGTTCCATAAAAGCCGCAGACTATAAACATAGTCACGAATAGGAGGAGCAGACAGCCCTTAAAAATTAGACTTGTCTTTTTCATAAAACTCTCTGGTTGTAACACCTAAACCTTTTCCACTGCACCTCACTTTTACAGAGGTACACTAATGCTTCATCACTAATTTCCCATTTTCCAGATTTAGTCTTGGGAGATTTTGACGACTTAGAATGTACCTGACTGAGGTTCGTTATATATGAAGTTACTACACAAATTTGCAAAACGTCATCAATAAACTTTTATACATTTATAAATCAAAAATTTAAAAAATTGTAAATTTACAATGGTGTTCAATAATCAATTTGCTATGGTTATATCGATTTCCTACAGACTTGGTTAGGTTTGTAACAAATTGTTAGCAGCTACTTTTAAGGTTGCCTTAACCTTTTAAGAGAAATAAAAGACGGGAATTTTCACTTTTTTTTAAGAATTGCTCTGTAAGTACCATAGCTTTACAAACTGCAAAAGTCTTTATATAACTGTAAAAACCAATAAGGATAAATATCCATGCTAAAACTTGGTAGGTAAATTTAAGTAACAAAAACTTAATATTTAGCGCTCCCACCCGAAAACCTCCACTGGAGATTTGTAGACATAAAAAACTGCTCTCCCAGAGACACTAGAAATAATAGTTCTCTGGCGAGACTGTTAGTGCTACGAATAATTTTGATGCCTAATTTTATTGCCGAAATAATATAAAAGACAGAGGAACACATGCAAAACGATATTATCTTTGAACCATTGAGATTCCGTAATCTCACAGTAAAAAATCGGATATTTCGCTCAAGCATTTCTGGAAGATGGGATAACTATGATGGTTCAGGCACTCAAGCCCGAATCAACTGGGAAGAAAAGTTTGCTCGTGGTGGTGTAGGAGCTATTATTAGTTCCTTTGTCCCAGTCGCCATCCGGGGACGAATTATGCCCAATTACGCCACCATTAACTGTGATGAGCGCATTCCTTTTTGGCGAAAAGTAGGAGAAAGAGTCCACGAATATGACTGTAAATTTATTTTGCAATTAAGTCATTCGGGGCGACAGCAAGATATTGGTGGTGTAGAAAACTTAGGAAAAAAAGCCTTAAGTTCTACTAGCCAAACTGAGCCATTCCACGGCTTTTTATGCCAAGCGATGACACTAACAGAGATTAAAGAAACAATCCAATACTTCGCCGATGGTGCTAGACGTGCCCGTGAAGCAGGTTTGGACGGAGTGGAATTGCACAGTGCTAATGGATATCTTTTTAATCAATTTCTCAGTTCTGGAATTAACGACCGTCAAGACGAATATGGTGGTTCATTAGAGAATCGAGCGCGGTTTTTGCTAGATGTAATTAGAGCAATCCGCAAAGAAGTAGGCAACGACTTTCATCTGCAATTCAAAATTAGTGCCGTTGACTATAACAACGCCGTCACCTTTTGGGAAAAACCAGGTAATACCATAGAAGATTCCATCCAAGTTTGTAAATGGGCAGAAGAAGCTGGGGCTGATGCCGTGCATGTGTCAACTGGTAGCTTATTTCCTCACCCACTCAATCCCATTGGTGATTTTAATTTTGATGTCATTACTAAAACTTATGATGCCATGTTGTCAAGTGGTGTCGAAACCACACGCAACTACATTTTATTTCGCAAAGCATTTTTGCATCCACTGTTCAATTTTTTATGGAATCGCGTGAAAAAGCAATTACCTCCTCAAGCATTTAGTGGTGATGATGTAAAAGACGCTAAAATCAAACAGCTACTAATAGAGAACCAAGGTAGAAACTTACTAGATTCCAGAGAAATTAAAAAGCACGTTAATATTCCCGTATTATGTACAGGTGGTTTGCAGCAAGCTTCTTATATTTGTCAGGCAATTAACGATCGCTATTGTGATGGTGTTACAATGGCTCGCACCCTAATTGCTAACAATGACCTAGTTAAATCTTTTCAAGCAGGTAAAGATTTGGCAGATAAACCCTGTACCTATTGTAATAAATGTCTGCTGAATGTAATTGAAAATCCCTTGGGTTGTTACGAGCAGGAGCGCTTCAATAGCTATGAAGAGATGATGGAAGAAGTAATGTCAGTTTTTCATGAAACTCAGTTTGCAAATTTATCTAGATAAAAAAGCGATGCGTATCATATCGACAATTTCGCTTACAAATAATCTCGACAACATGGGGAGTGTTTCATGACTGAACAAACAAACCCTACCCTACTTCCAACCTCAATCAAGGGAGTCTTCCAGCGGATTTGGGTTGTGATTGTAGGTATTGTAGCAGTAGCAGTATTTTTCCTTTGGCCTGTTTTATCTAACTCCCCAGTGGATTATGCTGATATTCAAAACCACTTTAAATATGGTTCAATCGGCAGCGAACCTATCAATGGCATTCCTTACTGGATTTGGAAAGTTTTACCAGAATTATTCCCAGATAAATTACCTGGAAAAGGTTATACTTCTCTGGGATTTATCAAAGAAGCTGACAAAGATTTCCCTATAGGTTTTTCGCAACGGCGAGTCTTTATCGATAGAGTTGGGTTGAATTGTGCTGTATGTCATACAGGAACGCTGCGAGATACCCCTAGTAGTGAACATCAAGTTATGACTACCATGCCTGCTAATGTGGTTAATTTGCAGGGATATATCAAATTCCTATCAGCAGTTGGCGCAGATGAGCGCTTTACTGCTAACCGGATGTTGCCAGAAATTGAAAAAATCAGTGGTGGTCTTAATCCCATTGAAAAACTACTTTATCGCTTCATTGCAATTCCTCAAACTAGAGATGCACTAATTAATCAGGCATCTCGACTTGATTTCGTTGAAAAACAACCAGATTGGGGCCCAGGAAGAGTAGATACTTTTAATCCTTATAAAGCAATTCAATTCCATTTCCCAATGGATAAATTGCGTCAGGATGAACTGATTGGTACTTCTGATTTTCCCTCAGTTTGGAATCAAAAACCCCGCGAAGGATTACAGTTACATTGGGATGGTAATAACACTTCCGTTGATGAACGAAATAAGAGTGCAGCTTTAGGCGCTGGAGTCACACCCACAACAATTGATTTGCCTCGAATTCAGAGAGTTGCTGATTGGTTGTGGGAACTACCACCACCAAAATATCCCTACGAAGTTAACGAAACTATAGCAGCGAAGGGAGAACAGCTTTTTCAAAGTAATTGTGCTAGTTGTCACGCTTTTGGTGGTGCATATACAGGCAAAGTTGTCCCAATTCAAGAAATTGGTACAGACCCTCATCGTCTCGACTCATATACCTACGAAACGATGTCTAACCAAAATACTCTGTATACAGGGTATCCGTGGCGCTTTAAGAATTTCCGTAAGACTAATGGCTATGCAAATATGCCCCTTGATGGTGTTTGGTTACGTGGCCCTTATCTGCACAATGGCTCAGTCCCCACCTTACGAGATTTACTAGAAACACCAGAAAATAGACCTAAAGAATTCTATCGTGGCTATGATGTGATTGACAGAGCAAAAGTTGGTTTTGTGTCTGATATCGGTGTAGAAAACGGTAAGCAATACTTTAAGTTCGATACCACAAAACCTGGAAATAGTAACAGTGGTCACTTGTATGGTATCGATCTTCCTACAGAAGATAAAGATGCACTAGTTGAGTACATGAAAAAGCTTTAAAAGGAGAGAAAAATGAATAATTACGCTAAATGGTTTAGTCGCGTTACTTGGCTTGGCATTATTGTTAATATGTTTTTTGTCATTCCCTCTTGCTTCTTTCCAGAATTAATGCTGACGTTCCTTCAAATGCATATACCAGTGCCAATTATCTGGGTTCGTGCTGCGGGAATGTTGTTATTTATTATTAGTGCATTTTATGTTCCTGGAGCACTTGACCCGTACCGATATCAGGCAACTGCCTGGATATCAATATTTCCTTCAAGAGCTTTTGGCTCAACATTTTTTATTTGTGCAGTGTTTTTCTTTGGGCAAGATAAAGGATTTTTATCTATTGCCTTTGTAGACCTGTTTTTTGGATTAGCGGAAGTAATTCTTCTGACCCTAGCAATGCGTACTAAAATGCAATTGCTGCAATTCCAGTGAAGCAATTCTTCTAATTTTATCCCTAGTCTAGTGTGGGTATATTTCCTGGACTACAAACAGATTCTTCTGCAAAGGAGCAAAAGAGTGCCATGACAATACTCAAAGATAAAATAAGTAGGGTAATCACAAGCATTGTTTTAATTGTGATCCTTTTAGCTGGTGTAGTTGGGTATGTGGGATGGTACAACCTTTTTCGAGAGGTTCCCACATATTATGAATCGCCTGAAGAACACTTTAAATATGGTTCTATTGGCACAGAAGAAGCGCAAGGTGTTCCCTATTGGATTTGGCTGGTACTACCACGAATATTCCCTGATAAATTACCAGGGCCAGGTGGTTATACTTCCTTGGGAATCACATGGGAAGAGGGTAAAGAAATGCCAGTTGGGTTTACTAAAAAAACCATTGGCTTTCCTCGCGTTGGTATAACTTGCGCTGTTTGCCATACTGCCACCTATAGAAAAACAGAGAAAGATAAACCCACAATTGTGGCCACGGCTCCTGCTAATAAGTTTGATTCACAAGGTTATTTACGATTTTTGAGTGCAACTGCTGGTGATGCTAGATTTACAGCAGATTATATCCTTGACGAAATCAAATATAACTATCAGCTTTCGTGGTTAGAAAATTTACTTTATCGCTTTCTGCTAATTCCTCAAACTAAGAAAGCACTGCTGCAACAAAAAGAAGACTATAGTTGGACAGATTCTCGTCCTAACTGGGGCCCTGGTCGAATTGACCCTTTTAATCCGGTTAAATTCAATACTTTAAAGTTGGCCAAAGATAACACTATCGGTAACTCTGATATGATGCCTCTTTGGAATCAAAAGATGCACAAAGGGTTTGCACTTCATTGGGATGGGTTAGAAACTTCACTAACAGAAACTGTTCAAACTGGAGCAATTGGTGACGGTGCTACCAAAAAATCACTTCCTGTAGCCGATTTACAACGAGTAGAAGATTTTATTCAAGAAGTACCACCTCCTAAATATCCATTTGCTATTGATGAGCAAGTGGCTGCAAAAGGAAGTCAAATTTTTGCTAATACTTGTGCATCTTGTCACGCTTTTGGTGGGGAAAGAACGGGTACTGTTATCCCTGTGGAAGAAGTGGGAACTGACCGCCATCGGTTAGATATGTGGACGCAAGAAGGAGCAGATACTTACAATCATTTTGGTGATGGCTACCCTTGGGACTTCAAAAACTTACGCAAAACCAATGGGTATGTATCTGTTTCCCTAGATGGATTATGGTTAAGAGCGCCATATTTACATAATGGTTCAGTCCCATCTCTACAAGATTTGTTAGAAAAACCAGAGAATCGTCCTCAAGTTTTCTATCGGGGATATGATGTCTACGACCCGAAAAAAGTTGGTTTTATTACTGAGGGAGATGAAGCCAAAGCTATAGGTTTTAAATACGATACGACGGTAACTGCTAATTCAAATCAGGGACATATTTATGGCACTGATTTATCTGAGGAGAATAAAAAAGCTTTGATTGAGTATCTGAAAAGTCTGTAATTCAAGTCATTGCTACATCCTGATGTAATTCAGCACCTTTCTGACCGAGACAATTTTAGATTTTCGATGCGTGGATTTTGGATTAAATTGAAATCTAGAATCTAAAAAAAGGTTTCAAGCCCCCGACTTAAGTCGGGAAGAAAATTCCCAAATTTTCAATATTTAAGCCTCTTCTTTATAAGGAGAGGTTAATCCAAAAGACGTTCACGGACTAGTTGGCGCAGCCTCTCGTAGAGAAGGAGCTTCGTTATCATAAATGCAAAATCTAAAATTGGTTGACGTTAATCATTTACTAGCAGACGCTCAAAAATAGAATTGGAGATAATCGTGAAACCATATTTACCACAAAAAGATCCTGATGTGAATGTCCGAATCAATTGGCTAGATAAAAATCGAGAAGAGTACAAATTTAATTTCAATTATCTAGCTCCTCTACCAGTCATTGATAAAGTTCCTCATAAGGAAATTTTCTCGGCAGAATATACTGCTAAACGTTTGGCAAGTATGGCAACTCTTGCACCAAATATGCTAGCTGCCAAAGCCAGAAACTTCTTAGACCCATTAGATGAATTGGAAGAATATGAAGAACTTTTGTCACTGTTACCAAAACCTGATGTCATAAAAAATTACAAAACAGACTCTTGTTTTGCAGAACAACGACTCTCTGGAGCGAACCCATTAGCTATCCAAAGAATTGATGTATTACCTGATAATTTTGCTGTCACTGATTCCCATTTTCAGAAGGTTGCAGGTACAGAAGTTACTTTGGAAAAGGCACTCAAGGAAGGTAAGCTATATTTTTTAGATTACCCTTTGTTATCTGATATTAAAGGTGGTGTCTACGAGAATGTTAAAAAGTATCTTCCCAAGCCACAAGCTCTATTTTATTGGCAAAGTAATGATAGTTCTAATGGTGGTTCTCTAGTACCTGTTGCTATCCAGATTAATCATGAGTCTGGCGCAAAAAGCGTGATTTATACACCAGATGACCCCCATTTAGATTGGTTTTTGGCAAAAACCTGCGTTCAAATTGCTGATGGCAACCATCAAGAATTGGGTAGTCATTTTGCCTATACCCATGCAGTTATGGCTCCGTTTGCGATTGTAACTGCGCGGCAACTAGCAGAAAATCATCCCATCGCTTTACTGTTAAAACCCCACTTCCGTTTCATGCTATTTGATAATGATTTGGGACGCACTCAGTTTTTACAGTCTGGAGGCCCGGTTGATGAGTTTATGGCAGGTTCATTAACGGAGTCTCTGGGATTTGTGGCGAAGGTTTATGAAGAATGGAGTGTTGAAAAGTTTACCTTCCCTCGATTAATAAAAAGTCGCCGAACGGATGATCCAGAAATTTTACCACACTTTCCTTTCCGGGACGATGGTATATTAATTTGGAATGCTGTCGAAAAGTTTGTGGCTGAATACTTGCAACTCTATTACAAAACCTCACAGGATATCAGTGACGACTATGAGTTGCAAAATTGGGCTAGAGAATTAGTAGCTCAAGATGGTGGTAGAGTCAAGGGAATGCCAGCCAAGATTGAGACTCTAGAACAACTAATTGAAATCATCAGTGTAGTAGTATTCACTTGCGCTCCTCTACACTCTGCTTTGAATTTTTCTCAGTACGAATATATGGCTTTTGTACCCAATATGCCCTATGCAGCCTACCACCCAATTCCAGAAACTAAGGGTGTGGACTTGGAAACTATCATGAAGATACTTCCTCCCTTTAAACAAGCTGCCGATCAGGTGATGTGGACTGAGATTTTAACGTCGTACCACTATGACAAATTGGGTTTTTATGATGAGGAGTTTGCCGACCCATTGGCACAGGAAATTGTGGTGCAATTCCAACAGAATTTGCATGAAATAGAACGGCAGATAGACATTAGAAATCAAACTCGTCCCATACCTTACAACTACTTCAAGCCTTCGCAAATTATTAACAGCATTAATACTTGAACTGGGGATTGGGGATTGGGGATTGGGGATTAAGACCCCAACCTCAACCAAATCTTAAAATAATTTCTGACCCAGTACCGAATCGCACTAAACTTGTGTCACTTCTTTCCCAGTCTAGAGACTGGAACCAGTCAACCAGTCAGGGTAAGGGGTATATCTTAACTTAGTGCCATTCGACCCAGCGCCCATTTATCGCAAACTTTTCTTAGCTGAAATTGGAGAATCTTGAACGCGACCTGTTGAACTAATCTCAGAAAAAAGAGGTATAACAATGTCAAATCAGCAAGTAACTGTCACCGCTCGATTAAAAGTAAAGCCAGGTTTGGAGGAGGGATTCAAACAGGAATTTCAATCTGTAATAGCTGTTACCCTTACAGAAGAAGGTTGTATTAATTACGACTTACATCAATCTGTTGAAGATCCATCTTTGTTTCTGTTGCATGAAAACTGGGTCAGCCAGGAAATTTTGGCTCAACACTTAGAGCAGCCGTATATTAAAGCTTTGAGCGAAAAATCAGGACAATTTTTGGTTGAACCGCCGGAAGTTCGGTTATGGCAGCAGATTGCAAACAATCCCTAGTTGGTGATAATAATGACATCAAGGGTGTTATTGTATGGTGCAACTGGCTATGCTGGAAAACTCATTGCTGAATCTGCTAAAAATAACGGACTGGAATTAATTTTAGCTGGACGCAATCAAAGTTCACTAGCAGCAGTAGCCAATGAATTAAGTTTGGACTTTCGGGTTTTTGGCTTAGACGATCCGCAGGCGATCGCTCGCTCTCTTGAGGATATAATTGCTGTCATCAACTGCTCTGGGCCTTTCTCCAAAACCTCAAAGCCACTTGTCGATGCTTGTCTACAAACTAAAACTCATTATTTAGACATAGCTGGCGAAGTACCTGAATTTCAGGCGCTACAGGCACGAGATACTGAGGCTAAAAATGCAGGGATAATGCTTCTCCCTGGTGTGGGATTTGGGGTTGTTCCTACTGATTGTGTCGCTGCTTATCTCAAACATAAGTTAGCGATGGCAACGCGACTGATTTTAATCTATGAAACAGTGGGCGGTGTATCTCAAGGAACTGCAAATACCGTACTGCCAACTTTACATCATATCGGGGTAGTCCGAGAAGCAGGTAAGCTTATCACATCTCGGCCAGCATCGAAAAAACGTAAAGTTGATTTTGGTTATGGCCCGGTGACAGCAGTAACAAACCCTTGGCGTGCTGATATTATCACTGCCTTCCAAACTACGGGTATCCCAAACATCGAGGTTTATACCGTATTTCCTAATCCTGTGCGCTTCCTGATGGAGTCGAGCCAGTATTTGGGATGGTTATTTAACTCGTCTCTATTTCAAAGTGCTTTAGCAAGTTTAATTAAAACTCTACCCACTGGGCCAACGGCAGCAGAACGAGCCAAGGGGCAAGTTAGAGTAATTGGTATTGCTGAGGATGAAACTGGTCAACAAGTAAGTGCAAAGCTCTTAGGGCCGGAAGCATACGATTTTACGGCATTAGCGGCTGTAGCAGTTATCAAACGGGTGATTCAAGGCGAAGCTAAGGTAGGATTCCAGACTCCTGCATCTGTATATGGGGCAGATTTTGTCCTTGAAATTCCGGGAGTTACTGGGTTCAACTAAGGATATAAAAGAAAGCTGGGTTTTTTAGGCTTGATAGCGAAAAAACCTGGCTTTTTTTTGCTGACTTTGTGCATTCATTTTAAGCCATTTTATTGACAAGGTTAGAAGAGATGCGATCGCTTGGTTGGAGAGGAGTTGCTGGGAGGAAGTGCGATCACTTGTTTTGTTACCAAGGTTAGAAAAAGCGATCGCGCTCCGCGCTCCATTTTCATCCTCGTGCGATGCAGTCCACGCTAATAAAAATATTAATGAAGAGTTATTATTCTATATTTTAGTTAGCCGGATGAAAATTAAATTGTATAATTAACTTACTAACAAAATTAGTTTTAACTCTTTCTCAAGTACTTAAATTGCTAATTGATAATCCATTTGGCAATTAATCGATTACGCTCACCATCAAATTCGTTCACCCAGATCATAGAGAGTTTAGGTTGAGTTGTTTTTGTATTTTGATTTAGAGACTCGTCTGACAATGCTGCTAGCTGTGGTTTAGCTAAAGACTTGTTAGAAATATTTAAAAGTTGCATAAGTTTCTACCTTTGATTTTTTGAGAACTGTTAGTATTTAGAAAATTCTTCGATACAATTACATGAGGTTTAGTAGACAAAGTATCTAGTTACATCCACCAATAAGTACGGTTTTTTGTTGTTAGATATCTTTTGTTGATTTCTCCTGATTGGCAATCATTTAACTCTATTGTCTTATTTAAAACATTAGGCAAGTATACAGATAGACTAATATTTGAGCCTAAGCTATTATTAACATTTTCATACTTTGACGATTTGCTTTTTTGGAATTGTTTAACGCCTTGATGAAACAGTTGAATGTATGACACAATCGATGATTTGTTAGAAGAATTCAGGTTAAACAGCATAAGTTTTCTCCTGCAAATAGGATGACAATAAATGATGAGCGACGCAGACATATAAATTTAATTCTGTGTGTGAAGCCTTGTTAAGATATAAATAAACATAAAGTATCGAGTTAAGATACTAAGGTTAAGTTCATGCAACACTGACTTACTAGCTGTTCGCTTTCGTTGCATAATCCTAGAATAAATAGATTTAATTAGGAATACATCGTCAAGCTAGGAAATTAGCTTTCCAATTTTGGAAGTTGACTAAAGCGTATCTTCCTGTATGATTTACACGTATAGTCTCCCTTTTTATGCAACGCTTTCTACACTATATCCGTCGCGTTCAGGCAGTTTTATTCTTTACGACGCTAATTTTATGCTTGTGGTTATCCCATCCTTCCCTAACAATTGGGCATAAGGTAGTTAGCAGAGATAACGACAGCCAAATCGTCAGGTTTAACGCAGTTAGTACAGCAAGGACTTATACCAATTCTCCAAAATATAGCTACACATGGACAGCAGGGAGCAGGGGGAGAGTTATCTGTAGTCAGGATTTAGAGAAATGGTATAAAACTGTTAATGATGGAGGGAGGGAGTTTTTGAATTTGTTTAAAGTGCGATCGCTTTGACTCTGAGTTTGGTGGTAGGATTGCCGAGCTATGGTAGCAAGTACTGACTCGTTCCATTCTGAACCCACACCCTGAACTTGCTAATTTGGCATGAATGAAGAGAGAATCTATCAGTCAAGTTAAACTAACTCTCCAAAACGCCATAGTGGATGTTACCGAATTAGTCAAAGTTTCAATTATTCTCTTGCTCCTTGCTACAGGAGTAGCTTTGCTGTCCCGACGGTTAGGAATTCCTTATGTTACGGGTTTAGTACTAGCAGGTTTGCCCATCACCGAGTTATTGTCTCGTCGGATTGGTTTAAGTCCAACCCTTGTTTTGGATCTTTTCCTGCCAATTCTCATCTTTGAAGCTGGTATTAATACAGATGTCAGCCGCTTACGCAGCACTTTTAAACCAATTGCTTTACTAGCTGGGCCAGGGGCTGTGATTTCCAGTGCGATTATTGCCGTCCTGTTGAAATTTGTCTTGGGATTGAGTTGGATACCTGCGTTATTTGTCGGAGTAATGCTGGCAAACACTGATACTGTTTCCATGATTGCTGTATTTAAAGATATACCAGTGCCCTCACGGCTTTCCACCATCGTTGAAGGGGAAACCCTATTCAATGATGCCGCTGCCCTAGTTTCCTTCAATCTGATTGTGCAAGTATATTCAACAGGCTCACTCACATTTATACAGGGAATCGAACAACTGCTATTTATCTCTCTAGGAGGCTGCGTTGTGGGGTTAGTCTTGGGCTATTTGAGTATACCTGTATTTGCCCGTTTAGATGATGCTCTTAGCAGTCTTTTGCTGACAGTTGCAGTTGCATTAGGAACTTTTCAGGTTGGGCAATATCTCGGTGTCTCAGGCCCTGTAGCCGTAGTTGTCGCTGGCTTAATTTTCGGTAATTTAGGGCTTTCTCGGAATACTTCTGCTTCTAGCCGCATTACCTTGTTGAGTTTCTGGGAATATGCCAGTTTTACTGTCAACACCTTTATTTTTCTGTTGATTGGTGTAGAAATAAACTTAGTTACACTCTGGAAAACTTTACCTGCAATTCTACTTGCAGTTTTGGCTTATCAAATTGGGCGAGTTCTTACAGTCTATCCACTGCTAGCATTAGTTCGTTGGATTGACCGCCCAATTCCGCTGCGCTGGCAACATTTACTGTTTTTAGGCAACATTAAAGGTTCACTCTCAATGGCTCTGGCATTGAGTTTACCTACAACACTGCCAGGGCGAGAAGTCCTGATAGCTATAGTCTTCGGCTGTGTGCTGGTGTCGTTAGTGGGACAAGGTTTAAGTTTGCCTTGGGTGGTAAAACGCTTAAAATTATCTAAATTTTCCGAAGTTCAACAACAGGTTGAAGAGTTGCAAGCCCAGTTGATGACGAGTAAGGCGGCACAAGATGAATTAGATAGCCTGTTGAAATCAGGGGTATTACCAAAAGCCGTTTATGAAGAGATGCGTTCGGCTTATCAGGTACGAATTGCTGGTGCAGAAAAAACACTGCGGGAACTATATAATCGTCGCCCTGATGAGGTGGAAGGTAGAAGTGGCAAGAGCAGTAAACTTGAAGCCATTCGCCGACGTTTACTGCTGGCAGAAAAAGGAGCGCTCAATGAGGCAATGCGGAAGCGAATTCTCTCAGAAGAAATTGTGCGCGGGCGGATACAAACTCTTGATGAACAATTACTGAAATTAGAAGATGATTAGAGATTAGAGATTGGGGACTGGGGATTGGGGATTGGGGATAGTCTGAGCTTTGTGAGTGAAGCTCTGAGCTTCTTTGATGAACCTCTGAGCTTCGTTGATGAACCTTTGAGCTTTGTGAATGAACCTCTGAGCTTTGTGAATGAACCTTTGAGTTTTGGCTAATTAGGATCTGTTGGCTCCAGTAAGAGATTGAGTCAGAGAAAAGACTCAATGAATGCATTCCCATGCGGAGCATAGGAATGAGGAATTAACGAGGAATTAACAAGGAAACTTAATTCGGAATTCGGAATTCCGAATTATTTTAAAGGCGATGGCTTATCGTTATTTTGACTTTTTATTACCCTACCAGGACTGATAAAAGAAATTCCTTGTTGAAAGTCAGTACCAATCATGACTGCTTCCACTATCGGTTCGGATATTTCTGTTTGGGCTACCCACTCGACAATGAAGTTTGCGCCTAAACCTCCACTGCTATCATTTCTATTGATAAAAAAATCTGTAGAAGCTAGGGCATCAAGTTGAATAGGGCGCTCCAAGTACTGTTTAACTGGTTTTCCTTCGGAGTTATAGTAGCGCACAGAAGTAATAATAATCGGATTGGTCAAATCTGTATTCCGAATACTAAGCGTAACTGCTAACTCAAAAATCTCTTGGCGATTGTGATGATAGATATGAGAGTAGACCGGAACATAAAGAGTTTGACTGCTGGCTATCTTAAAATTCTTATCCAGCGTCACTGTTTTTTGCAATGGGGTTGCTGGAATGGCATTAGGTTGTGACTTGGGTGTTGATTCACAAGATGCAAGAATCATAACAGCGATCGCTAAATAAATATATCGATACGGCTTCATCAAAACTCACCAATTTTTTTATATGTGTAGCTAACCCTACCTAATAGACATAGGAGTGAAAATTAATTCTGCGTTGCCCGAAATCCTTGGTAGGCACAATTCATGAATTGTGCCTACGTCATTTCACCAGATGTCTAATAAACAGTTTAAGTAGGAACTGCGCTCAACATTTTTGTTCAATAAAATCAATGACTTGATGTAAGCATCTTGGTTTAGTCACAATCAGCACAGTTGAATGAGGTTCCAGTATTGTACTGCCGTTAGGAATCATCAAATCTTCGTGGGGATGGGATTGATAGCCAATAATTAGCGAACCACTAGGGAATTGCGAATCCTGAGCAATTTCGGCAACGCTACGACCAGCAACATAGCAATTGTTAGGGATGGAAAGTTTCAGAACCTCAATCTGTCCCTGCTCAAAATGCATCATTGATTCCACTTGGGGATACTCAATGGCGTTCACCATTGTTGAAACAGCTAGTTCAACAGTACTGATAATATGGTTGGCTCCAGCTATCCGCAATGGTTCGGCAAAATCGGGGTGGCGCATCCGACTCAAAATATGGGTTACACCGTAGTGTCTAGCAAGAGTTACCATTGCTAAGTTTAAGGCATCACTTCTCAGAACAGCTGCCAAGGAACCTGCTTTGCGAATCCCAGCTTCTAGCAATACTTCTGTACTCACAGCACTGCCTTCAAAAGCCATTGCTCCCACTTGTTCGCGGGCGTAGCGGCAAGCGATAGGGTCAATGTCAATTACAGCAACAGTATGCCCTAGTTCTACCAGTTTTTGCGCTAAACTTAAGCCCACTAAGCCTGCTCCACCTATAAGTACGTACATGGCTGTTCTTGATACTCTGTAACTTCTTGTTTCACTCTATAGGTTAACAAGGAAATGAAGATGTAGCTTGAGAGACTTATAGTTACTGAGTATTGTTGGCATAGCGGAACGTACCCGTGCTAAGTACTGAGTGGAACAAATATATTCTGTCTGGGTGCAAGCCCTTGCGCCTCTACGAAGGTTGTATGTGTTGCAAAGATTTTTTGAATTAGCTTTGGTAATATAAGAAGTATTCTATTATCAGGCATTTAAAAACTTCTAATGCATCAATATTACATTAGTCTTTTATTAACTAATTTGCTAACAGTAAATTTCCTCTTTTCTCCGGTGGCGTTAGCAGATGTTAAACCTCAATTACTACCTTTAGCTCAGATGATATCCCCAAGTCAATCTATTTCTCCTAAAGCTGCTTTAGAAAGATTATTTACTAGCAAAGAAATTGAGAATGAATGGTTTGCACCGGAATTTTTAGCTCAAGTTCCTATCGAACAGGTGCGGAGAGTTATTGACGGAGTGAAAAGTCAACTAGGAACCTATGAAGGCGTACAAAATAATGCCAAAGATTATTTAGTTATTTTTAGTCAAGCTTCAGTGCCAACTAAAATAGCTCTGAATAGCAAAGGACAAATTTCCGGGTTGCTGTTTGAGCCACCGCAAGCCAAAGTCATTAGTTTAGAAGAAGCAGCTAATAAATTTAAAGCGTTACCGGGTAAAGTCAGTTTTCTAGTTCAAGAAGGCAAAACAATACAGGCTGCATTAAATACTAAAATACCTCTAGCGGTTGGTTCAGCCTTCAAACTAGCCGTACTCAAAGCACTGAAATCAGAAATTGCTTCTGGTAAGCAAACATGGAAAGATGTAGTGCAACTGCAACCTAGTTGGAAAAGTTTACCATCTGGAATGTTACAAACATGGCCAGATGGGGCATATCTGACAGTGGAGACACTCGCAGCTTTAATGATTTCTCTAAGCGATAATACAGCAACAGATATATTAATTAACCTGCTAGGACGACAGCCGATTGAATTGGTATCACCGCGTAATCGTCCTTTCTTAACTACCCGTGAATTGTTTATTTTGAAAGGTTATCGTAATCGGGACTTTCTGAAGCGTTATCGCACAAGCAATGAAGCTCAACGTCGCGAAATCCTCAAAGAACTCTCAAATAAGCCGCTTCCTGATGTTAATGAATTTGAGGGAGGTAATCCAGTTGCCCTTGACGTAGAATGGTTTTTTACAGCTGAAGAACTTTGTGGATTAATGGAAGAGGTTGCTGATTTGCCTTTAATGAGTATTAATCCTGGTGTTGCCAAAGCTAAAGATTGGCAGCGGGTAGCATTTAAAGGTGGCTCTGAATCTGGTGTTCTGAATATGACAACTTGGTTGCAAGGAAAGAACGGGAAAAATTACTGTGTGGTTGCTACTTGGAATAATAGTGATGCATCAATAGAAGAGTCAAAATTTGTGGCGTTGTACACTGGGGTGCTTGCAAAACTTGCAGCTAATAAATGAATTTGTCATTTGTCATTTGTCATTTGTCATTTGTCAAGAATCAATTAATATTTACTAATAACCAATGCCCAATACAACTCTTGGAGAGGCTGCGCCAACGGCAACGCTCAGTACAAGTGCCCCATGCCCAATGACTGTTCTCCCGATTCTTTAAGTATTATGACTTCTGAATTCTTACATTTTCCCGTTGTCCAATCCTTTGGAATTGTAATTTTTAAACTCGTATTTTTCGAGTAACTCTTTAACTTGAGCGGCCACCAAAGGATGTGGATCTTTTTGTAACTGGGGGAGGATTTGCTGGAGAACGCGATGTGAAACCATATTCAAGTATGCGATCGCAGCTTCTCTGACAAAGCCGGTTGGATGACGCAAACTCACTAATATCTCAGAACTGGTCAGTCGAATGCGTGTCACCTGAGCATAATGAAAACAACAAGCTAAACACCAGTCAGAAAGGAAATTACCTAACATCAGCAATCTGTGGAGGCGATCGCTAACTACCATGTTCTCATATTCTACGATCTTGGCTTCGACAAGATATTGTAATTTTTCTGCCTGTGGTCGGTTATCTAAAATATTCAGCAATAAAGACTTTGAAGACAAAGTTACGGTATGCTCTAAGATTTCTAACCCCCGCGCTAAGTTTACCACTGAGAGCGATTGCAGATTGAAGGATGCTGCCTGCATCTTTTCTGGCGAGTAAAGCAGTTTCAGTAATAGTAGCAGCCGCTCTTTCACAGCCAATTCCAATTCTAAAAGGGCGCGTTGCAGTAATTCACAGACAATCACAATCCTCTGATTAGATTGATAATTTTCTTTTTCGTCTGGTGTTTGGAAGTCAATGTATGCGGCATAAATTTCACCTAAAAACTTTAATTCCTGCTTAATTAAATTTTCCACCCGACTTTCATAAAATCGATCTACTAAACCTTTAATTCCTGGTTGTTTGTGTATTTTTAGTAAGCTGCGGAGAATATGATCCCTAGTAGTACCCCAGGATATTTCCAAGTTTTCCCATAAAGTCTCCAATGCTTGCTGAGTACCGACTTGAGCAATACTACGCCAAGCATACATTCGCACTACTTCTGGTTTGTAAATATTGGTAGCCAACCGCAACAGCATTTCTAAAGCTTCATTTTCTAGTCGCACTAGGGCTGACATAGCTGTGCTGCGGGTTGATTTGTAATAAAGTGCTGCAATCAGTGCTGAATAGTATTCTTCTAAATGGGTTGCTGCAATCATTTCTAATACGGCACAGCGCACCCGTAACGATTCATCTTGTAATAAATTCGGGATGTGAATCCGCAATGCCTGCAAATAAACTGCTTCTCTCAGCGCTCTAACTCCATTCACCCGTTCCCGTTCTTGCTTATGAGTCAGCATCCGGCGCATGGTTTGAGTAGCTGCTACCTTTTGCATAGGCGTTCCCTGGCGTAAGACTAAAGCGGCGGCGGTGGCGCGGATGAGTGAGTTTTGCCGAGGGTGTAAATATCCTTCTAAGAGGCTTAAATTGGGATTTGGTTCAGCCAGCCAAACGTAGCGCAGCGCTAAGGCAAAAACTTCGGGGTTAGTTTCTTGGGATTCTTCTAACAAAGGACGGATGGCGGCTAAATAAACCGGATTTACACCTCCCATCAGCATCACTTCTAAACTTTGGCGCTGCAAATCTGGGGTTAACTTCAATAGTAGCGGGGCTAAAACTTCCGCCGCTCCAAGGGAATCAATTTGGGCTAAAAGTTCAATACAAGAGCGTTTATCAGCCTCACTGCCTTTTTCTGCTAAAGCTTTGACTACACCCTGTTTAAAAAATCGTAAGCCGACATTGGTTGCACTTAAGTGACCCCTCGCCACACTCAAGACTAACAGTTCCACATAGCGCGATCGCAATTCCCAAACTACTTTTAAACAAGTACCAGCTATCAGCATTGTTTCTGCTACCAACACCCATTTTTGTAGTGGTTCGGGTACAAACCGCCCACAAAACAAGATAGTTACAAAAATTAGCGCTCCTGTCAAACCTGTAGCAATCGCTTCGGCAGTTCCGCCGGATAAAGTCTGCATCCGGCTGCGAATTCCCTCTGGAATCGGTTGATACAGGATGGGGCCGCTACTCATGACAAAGGTGTAGCGCAGAAGTTCATCGCAGAATTTGACAATTATCAAACCCCAGAAAAAGCTTTGCGATTGCATGGCTGGAATTAAATGCAGTAATACCAGCACTCCTGGGAGTGAAAAGCCGATGGTGATTGGTAAAAGCGTGGCAGTGAAAAATACCCCCATTCGTTCGATGAGTCGGCTGGAAAAAAACCACTGCAACAACAACTCACACAGTCCCAACATTCCACCAAAAAGACCTAAAAAGCTCGCAAGTTCTCGGTCGCCTAAATTGGATTGGAGTTCGCGTAAATACTGAAAATCTATTAACAAGCCAATGACTTGCAACAATCCCACAAAAGCAAACAACTGCCAAACGTACCGCTTCAGCGGACTTTTGATGAAACGCTCTCGTGAAGCTTGTTGTTCACGAACTAGTCTTTGTGGGGTTTCAGGAAAAGCTGCTCGATAGTGATGAGTTAAATAGAATAGAATCCCCGATCCTAATAAAATCACCATACAGGCGATGAAGATGATCTTATTCAGCGTGGTGTATTGCACTAGCCAAGGCAAACTAAAGCCACTGATCACATCTGCTACCAAAAGCCCACTACTTACCAGTGGGTAAGTCCGTTTAATCTCCCGAATATTAAATATTTGGTTGGCGACGATGGAAGTGTTGAGGTCATTGACCACATAAAGTGCATCTACCCACAGCCGCAGTAGAAAAGCCGAAATCACTGCCAGGTAGGAAAAATGAGATCCCCAACGTAATACAATTAATAAAACTAATGGCATCAACATGCAAGGTGCGATCGCCACAATTACCCGACGTAAGGGAAAAATCTTTTGCAGCCAAGAGTATAAAAAAACCAGTCCGGCACTCATTGCTGCGCTAGCAATATACATCCACGGCAATAGGTGAGTCCCATATTCATCCAAAAACAGCGCCACCGTACTGTCTTCTGCCCACCGCAATCCTACACATACAATTGTGTAGAAAAGAAACATTATCTGGGTTCGTTCGCTCTCCTCTGGTCGGAGATTCACCCACTGTAATAGTCGTGGTAAAGCAACTTTATTTGCAGCCAACCAGTGATTTTTCAGTTCCATGCAGTTTTATTTTCTGGTAGTATCACCGCGTAATCGGGAGCGGGGGCAGAGGGAGCAGGGGGAGCAGGGGAAGAAAATATTTCCTTATCTCCCTCATCCCCCTCATCTCCTGGAAATAGCAAAAGTCCTGAGCAACTGAGTATTATGTTTCCCACTCAGCCTTCAGAATTATCGATTTTAGATAAATTGATACAACCTCACAGCTTTGGGCGCATGTTGCATGGAAACAAAACATCAAAAAATCCCCTGACTTCTAGCCAGGGGATTTTCAAACTTGGTCTATTAAACAGTTAGAGAATTATTTTTTAGGCGAAATGAGCATCATCATGTTTCGTCCTTCTTTTTTAGGCGCTTGTTGAAGCTCACCAAAAGGCTCCAAATCCGTTGCCATTCGCTTGAGCAAATCTTCTGCTAGGTCGCTGTGTTGAATTTCTCGACCCCGGAACATCACAGTCGCTTTGACTTTATCGCCATCTTTCAAAAAGCGCTCTGCTTGCTTAACACGCACGTTGTAATCGTGTTCTTCTATTTTGTAGCGCATCTTAACTTCTTTGACATCAGCCGTGTGCTGCTTTTTCCGGGCTTCCCGCGCCTTTTTTTCCTGCTCAAACTTGTATTTCCCGTAGTCCATAATCCGACAAACCGGCGGATCAGCTTTATCGCTGATTAGCACCAAATCTAGCTCTTTTTCTTCTGCTAGTTGTAGTGCTTCCTGTGGGGGCATAATTCCCAGTTGGGCACCGTCAGTATCAATGACCCGAATTTTCGGGAAGCGAATTCGTTCGTTAATTTGGGGCAGATCGCGAGTTCTTTTCTTCTCAATCACAGCCATTATGATTTGTGGGAGCTCTTAAATGAAGGATTTGGTGTGGTCTAAATTGGTATGCCTCAGAGGCAAAATACAGAAGTAACTCAGGACTGAAAACATAGTCTCCAGTTCTAGGGTAACTAATCTATAAAATAGTTGCCTCGTTGTATTTGTCATTTTACTCAGTCTGAGAGAATTTCTCTGCAATAGTTAATCTAAATTAGACAACCTAGACTCATATTAAATATTATTACAATTATTTAGCAAGACTTTTTGCGATCGCTTAACCGCCGATCAGGGCGTGCAATAAAAAATTTAGATTTGCGATTCATCAGTTTTCTCGCAGAATAAAATCTGATAAGTACAATAAATTGTTGCTATTTTCTCTCATATTTGCACCCATGATTTTTTCTACCCTCAACTGTTGCAATTTTACCTGTTTTAGGGAATGAAACAGCCCTGCCCATAAGAGGGCGCTTGGACGCAAGCCGCGAGTACAAGCTCACGGCTTGCGTCTTTCTTCCCCCTTGCTAAGAGCTCCCTGCTCAAGAGCTTCTTTTGACCATCCAGATTTTCGGTGCGTTAGCCTACGGCATAACACACCCTACGAAACTATGAGGCTACCAGCTACCTACAGGTTGAGCAGTAGCACCCAGCATTGAGGGATCGATAGAAATGCCTAACCCCTCGGCTACACGACGACCATAAGAAATATCTGCCCGGAAGAAGTGGCAAAGTTGGCGCATTTGGATATCCTGTGTCGCTTGAGAGAGACTGCCAACGATATTATGAGCAAGACGCTCTTGCTGCTCAGGAGTCATTAACCGATACAGATTACCTGCTTGGGTGTAATCGTCGTTTCCTTCACGATGACTGTAACGATCAACTGTGACATCGCCCAAATGACTAGGTGGTTCTGCATAAGCTGGATTTTCTTTGGGCGTACCCTCAGCACTATTGGGTTCATAGTTAGGAACGCTACCGCCGTTGTTCCCCGATGCCATAAAGCCATCTCGCTGGTAATGCATTACTGGACATTTGGGCTGGTTGACGGGTAGTTGCTGATAGTTACCACCCAAGCGATACCGTTGAGCATCTGGGTAAGAAAAGATGCGAGCTTGCAGCATTTTGTCTGGAGAGAAACTAACGCCAGCAACCACTGCACTAGGGCTAAAAGCGGCTTGCTCTACTTCGGCGAAATAATTCTCAGGGTTCCGATTTAGCTCTAATATCCCGACTTCGATTAAAGGATATTCTGAGTGCTTCCAAACTTTGGTCAAGTCAAAGGGATTATCTGGATGTTTAGCTGCTTGCTCCTCAGTCATTACCTGAATAGACATCCGCCACTTAGGATAGTCTCCTTGAGCGATCGCTTCAAACAGATCGTGAGTTGCATGATCTGGATCTTCGCCCTTAATCTTAGCTGATTCTTCCTCAGTCAAGGTTTGATGCCCTTGCAGAGTCTTAAAATGAAATTTGCACCAAACGCGATCGCCTTCAGCGTTAATCAAACTGAAGGTATGGCTACCAAAGCCATCCATGTGTCGATAGGTTTTCGGTATTCCCCTGTCTGAAAACAAAATCGTTACCTGATGAAGCGATTCTGGACTAAGTGACCAAAAATCCCATCTTGCATTATGGTCTTTGCAATTGGTTTGGGGATTGCGCTTTTGGGTATGAATGAAATCAGGAAACTTCAGCGGGTCGCGGATGAAGAAAATAGGGGTATTGTTGCCTGTAATATCCCAGTTGCCCTCTTCTGTGTAAAACTTAATGGCAAAGCCTCTGGGGTCACGCTCGGCATCTGCTGAACCTTTTTCTCCTCCAACTGTAGAAAAGCGCAGGAGAACTTCTGTTTTCTTGCCAATTTCAGAAAAAAGTTTGGCTTTACTGTAGCGAGTGATGTCATTGGTGACAGTAAAAGTACCGTGAGCAGCCGCACCTTTAGCGTGGACAACTCTTTCAGGAATACGTTCTCTGTTGAAATGAGCCAGCTTTTCTAGGAGGTGGAAATCCTGGATTAATACAGGGCCACGCGATCCAGCTGTGAGTGAATTCTGATTATCAGCAACAGGAATACCGTCAGCAGTTGTCAATTTTTGGTGTTCAGTCATGGGTTAGAAGCTCTCCATTAAGTTACTCAGATTGCCCACAGTATATTTTAGTCAGTAGATTGACGGAAGCCTACTGATAGAACAATCTAATTCATAGTCATAACGAGTTTATATATAAATCATACTCGAAATGACTATGAATTACAAGAACTTTTTTTGTATTCTTTGGGAGTAATATTTAGGCTTCCGTTCCGAACGAGGACGGGTGAGCATCCTCGTTTGGCTTATGAAAAATTTTAAGGGTAAGTGGTTAAGCGTCAGGTGGTTTTGGGCTTTATAAATACAAGCTGTTGAAAAATAGTTAAATGAATTCACAAAGCATACTGGCTCTTGCAAAACAAGGTGACGCAAACGCGATCGCGGCGCTGATAAATAACTCCTTAAAAGGAAAACGTATTGTTGCTAAAGTCGCCAAAAAAGACGACTGCTTACAAATCATCTTGGAATCGTCACAAGTGCTGAACCAAGAATTGCTAGTCAGTACTATCCGCAAAGGCTTAATGTCGTTAGCTCCTGAATCTGTTAATTACATCAAGATATATGCCCGTCCTTCAGTTGCTAGTCCAGTACTCTGGAGCGAAAGATTTAGCTTAACTAATACAGAAACCCCAACGATACCTGACTTTAGTCCACCAATGAGTGCAGAAGCATCTCAGGATCTCAAAAAAGAGGCTCGAAAGAGAGAAAAAGAAATTAGTTTGGTAGTTTGGGGCTTCTTAATTTTCTTGTTTGGCGGATGCACAATTATAGGAGCTTTGTCTAGCAACTCAACCAGTAGCTCTGGTAATTGCTACGAGCAAGCAGGACAGGACATACTCAAACGAGAAGGTAATAAAGCGTTAAACCGTTCTGATGTTGAACGGTATTACGGCGAAATGAGAGGTCGCTGTGGATGAAGGAAATTTGTTGTTTTGTTAAATATCCTGAAAAATTTTTCAGGATGTTTGTCGCTATCTTTTACCTTGGTTAACCCTCCTTTCTAGTTCTGCTTCAGCCTCTTCGATTGACATTAGCCTTGGATTTGGATTGGCTGCGTGCAGGCGATCAACGTATGTATGAAATGCTTCAGTGTTGCTAGGATTTTGCAACACATAGGCTCATAACTCGGTATCGGACATATCCGCAAAGTTGGTTTGTGTCACTTGGTAACTACCTCTCCATTGGGATAAACTTCTATTTCTATTGTCTTCTCCGACTAGCATAACTATGCGTTTTGTCCTTTCGTCTATCCGCACTAAATTAATCGGTCGGAGTAAATTGCTCATCCTCACCGACATTCGGTAAAAACTTCGCAATTGCTCTAATGTTGGTTCCAAAATTTAACCTCTTATTCAATTTTCAAGGTACTGTCACCCAAGGCGAGGAAACGGCAACTGAAGACATCTTACAGGGCAGCTGTGCCTTGAAAAGGCGTATTGATTAATGAGACAGCAGCACACCGTTTTCGATCCTCTGGCTTGGGTGGGTGCGATCGCGTGCGAGTCGTGATTTACTTTAGCACTACCATAGAAATCCGATTTGATTTTTGAATTCAGCCGTTATGGCGCAATCACCCTGACCAGAGTTTCTCCACTCGCTACTACTGATTTAAATGTTTGAGAATCAACGAGCAAACATCTGTCGCCTCGATTTGATGTTCGTCAACTAGGTGAGTTTGATGGGTGATAAATAGAGGCCCTTCAGATGGAGAAGTGGTGATGTTACCGTGAGAACCACGCACTAGAGAACCATTCAGAGGAATCACATCCATTAAGTAGCGAAAACCCAGTTGTTTCTTAAGTAACTTGAGAGCAATTTTTCCTTGGGGGAATTTTATTTGCGGATCGAGGAAAAGTTCTACAGGATCGTAACCAGGTTTGCGGTGGATATCTACAGTTCTAGCAAAATCAGGCGCTTTTGCATCATCAAGCCAATAATAATAGGTAAACCAAGCGTCAGACCTGGCGATCGCCACCAACTCTCCCGATCTAGGATGATTGAGATGGTAGGCTTGTTTACCCTCTTCATCCAATACCTGCGCTACGCCTTCAGTCGCTTCTAAAAGCGATCGCACTTTCGGGATATATGCCGGATCGTTCACATATACATGAGCAATTTGATGATCGGCAACGGCAAAGGCAATGCTAGCACCAAAATCGAGCAGTTCTCGCCCTAATTCTTCTCGCACAGCAATTAAACCATTTTCCCGTAATACGCGGTTTAAATCCACAGCTTTAGAAACTGGGGTAATACCATACTCAGAAAGAATAATTACCTGAGTATTACGTGCTTGAAAATATTCAATTAAATCGCCACAAACAGCATCAATTTCGTGCAAATCTGCTTGAATCTGTGTTTCATTGTTCCCAAATTTTTGCAGACAGTAATCTAAATGTGGTAGATAAACTAGTGATAATGTCGGGCTATAACGTTCCTCAATCCATTTTGCAGAATTAGCAATCCATTGGCTAGAACTAATAGAAGTTTTTGGCCCCCAGAAATCGAATAGAGGGAAATTTCCTAAATCAGATTGAATTTGCGATCGCACATCACTAGGATGGGTATAAATATCAGGTAATTTTCTCCCATCTGCGGGATACATTGGGCGCGGCGTAATCGCATAATCTACTGAAGAATACATATTGTACCACCAAAAAAGGTTGGCACAAGTGAAGTTTGGATCGATTGATTTAGCTATTTCCCAAACTTTCGGAGCCTGTACGAGTTTATTAGATTGTCGCCAAAACTTCACTTCGCATTCATCGCGGAAGTACCAACCATTAGCAACAATTCCATGTTCATCAGGCAACTTTCCTGTTAAATAAGTAGCTTGAACAGAGCAAGTTACAGCAGGTAGCACTTTTTTGATGGGAACCACTTGCCCAATAGTCGCCCAAGAAGATAAAAACGGCGTATTTTCTCCTAGTAAGCTAGGCGTTAATCCCACGACATTTAGAATAACTGTTTTTTTCATAAATTTAGTTTCTTCTTAATTTGCGGCAAATTCTTTTAATACCCACTCATATTCACGCTGAATAGAAGTCAGCAAATCTATCTTCATTTCTGATGGCAATACATCCCAAGTGTAAGTCTCAATTTCTAAATGGGAGCAAGCATCGTTTGTCTGAAGTAGATGCAAAACAGTAGCAATATCATCTTGGGTAGATTGCAAAATTTGATAATCATGAATAAAAATTGGGACATGAAAGTGAGTCCGCCATTCTTCAGCGAGAGATTGCTCTAAATGTGGTAATGCAGTTATTAAATCAGGATAATGATGGAGTGTACCATTGCTGCAACGTTCGATTACTTGGTGAAGATAGGTAGATTCTGCAAAAGGACGTAAGCGTTCAACTATCAAACTTCGCTTCTCAACTTCATCTGGTATTTTTACTTTAATTGCAGCGCTGATTTGAATTTTGCCAATCTTAATACCTGCCGATTGCAAACGTGTAAATACAAATTGTGGCTGCTCATATTCAACTGAAAAATGACAGGTATCATAGCAAATGCGAACGTGTTCTAGCAATTTAGTCTCTACTAAATCCTGTTCGATATTTAATTTCTCTGATAAATAACTACCACCTATTGGCAATAACCAATTTTGATAGAAATCAATTAATTCTGAGGTATTTTCAATTAAACCATCAGGCTCAGGTTCTAAATCAATATGAAGTATCTTGCCTGTTTCTTCGCTGATGCGAATCATTTCTACAACAACTGATGCTATATTCAAACAACTCTTTTTCAGAACTGCCTCAAAAGTTGCTTGGTCTTTTACCCACCAAGGTTTATAGGATAATGGTAGTGTAGAAATTCCGCCATCAAGTCCTTTGGGTAACAGAGCAGCTAAAATTTTCGCTAAGTTTAATGTATAATTAACCCGTTCTTGTGTAGACCAATCTGGTGCATAAACTTGGTCTTTTACCACCTGTCGATGGAATCCGCCATAAGGAAATCCGTTTAAGGTGAAAACATATAAATCTTGTTGAGTCAGCCAAGCTTGAAATTCAGCTAAGTTATTACTTTCTAAAAGTTGTTTTGCGGCAACATCTGCTAACCTCAAGCCAATACCAAAAGGTTCTGTAGGCGATAAACGTGATTTGAGTTTGGGAATATAGTTTTCTAAATTGGTGAAAACCTCTAGCCAACTTTCACCAGGATGAATATTGCTGCAATAAGTTAAGTGAAAATTATTGTTGTTTGTAATTTTCATTTTCTAGCTCTATCCCTTGTATACGTGTAATCTGTTTTCTTTGGCTTAAGCTTCACAAAATACTTGCTACATATTCATGGGTAGGGGCGCATAAATGTGCGCCCCTATAGCCGATTAATGGTACTACTGGGTGTACACATTCAAATTTAAGTAACAGCAAAGACTTTTGCTAACTTCATCGAAACTGGTAGCAAGATTAGAACTAATAAACCGTAATACAAACCAGCAAAACCAGATGCAACAGTTGCATCTAAGACTATCAGAGATAAAACGCCTATTTTCACAGCATTGCGGATATTTTCAGCTATCGGTTCCCGCGCAGCTTTGATAAAGTTAGGCAAGATTCTAATAGCTAATAAAATAGCGAATGGTAGGGCTGCGATCGCTGTATATTCCTCTAATAATCCTAAAGCTAAAACTGCTGTCAAAACTATTGCAATTAGCAGTAGCGCGAGTACTCCCGTAATCTTCTTACCTCCGTGAACTTCACCCTGACTAATTGCAGTGATAGCAGCAATATAAAGAACAGGAATCAGCGCTAAATACCAACGTTCTCCAATAATTTCTGGTACAGCACTTACACCTAATAATAAGTTACTGCCACGGCACAAACCCATATTTAAAGGGCCGAAAAAAGGATGATGTTTGGCGAGTGAGTTATAGAGGAGGCATGAAAGAGTGATAAAAATAGCGATCGCAGCACTCAATAACGATACTTGAAATGCAGCTATAATCCCGATTATAAACAGTATACTTCCCAAGAAAGTAGCATTTTGACGAGATACGCGACCACTAGGAATTGCTCTATTTGGTCGCTCTTTTGCATCTAATTCGGCATCGAAAACATCATTAAAAACTATCCCACCGCCGTATAAACCAGTTGTAGCTAATAACAACCAAGCTAATGGAATTAGTATGGCAAAAGTTGCTTCACCATTAATTAATTTAGTAAAAATTATTCCAGAACCGGAAGCAGCAAAACCTAGAAGAATATCCGCCCAAGCAGTAACAATATTAGCAGGACGCATCAATTCCAGATAACCCCGCCAGCTTTGAAAATTTAAGCTTGCAACATTCACTTATCTGCCTCCATGCCTAGTAATTTCTCAAAACAAACCGCATATTAAAAATTAATTAGATATTTATGCAATTCCTCTTTCCCAGTACAGACGCGATTAATCGCGTCTCTCCCCAATTTTCTACTCAATCAACACAAAATCTGAAACTGATTTGATTCCTGGTTCTTGTCCCCGCAGCACAGAATTACCACTGAACAACTGACGCTGATCGATAGATTGAGGATTGAGCCAATCTGAAGCTTTCATCTGCCCAGTTTGACTGTAAGCAGCTAGGGCATTTTCATAACAAACTGCTCGTACATGTTCTTCAGGAATGCCCCTATCTAACATCAACTGAGCCGTTTTTGGGACTGCCAAAGGATCGCTAATACCCCAATCAGCACTACTATCTACAATGATGCGATCGCGTCCATACTTACGGACAACTTCTACCATTCTGGCGTTACCCATCTTCGTCTGTGGGTAAATTGTGAAAGCCGCCCAAAAACCCCGTCCTAATACTTCTTCAACAGTTTCTTCGTTGTTGTGATCGATAACTACTTGTGAAGGATCTAAGCCATATTCAATACAGCGATCCATACTCTGACTAGCACCCGCCTTCTTATTACGGTGAGGAGTATGAATTAGTACCAAACTATCGAGTTCTTTGGCTAATGCTAACTGTTGACAAAAGTACTTATCTTCTGATTCTGTCATGTCGTCATAGCCAATTTCACCAATAGCAACAACTCCTTCTTTACACGCATAAAGTGGTAGCAGTTCCATAACTTCAGTTGCTAGCGCTTCATTATTAGCTTCTTTCGGATTTAGGCCGATTGTGCAGTAGTGTTGGATACCAAACTGACTAGCACGAAATCGTTCCCAGCCCACAAGACTACTGAAGTAGTCTTTAAATGAGCCAGCGTTAGTTCGGGGTTGTCCTAACCAAAAGGCTGGTTCAATAACAGCGACAATTCCATATTCCCGCATTACTAAGTAATCGTAAGTAGTACGGGAACACATGTGAATGTGAGGATCGATAAACATCATGGTTTTAATAATTGGGGATTGGGGAAGGTGGGGCCCCCTCTGGGGATAAGGGGTAATGGGGATTGGGGATTGGGAATTGGGGATTGGGAATTGGGAATTGGGCATTGAAAAGAGGCAGAGGGGCGGGGTACTCTAAAACTCTTCTCCTTTGCTCCCTGCTCCCTTGCTTCTTCCCCACTCCCCACTCCCTTCATTTGCAGCTAAAACTGCTCCAAGTCAGATTACCTTGTCGAATGGATGACTGTAAATCTGGGTAATGAGAAAGTAATGCTTGCGCTTGGGGTAAAGGAGACTCAGCACAAGCTAAGGCTGCTGCTTCTTGTTCGTGTATATCCCCATTAACTAGCACATTTTCCAAATCTGTGATGATGGCGCTATCGGCAAACCGCCCTACAGGTCGCCAAAGTTCTGGTGTAACTGAGCGTTTAGCTGCCCAACGTTCATGGGCATAGTCTGCCAACATCCTCGCCAATTCTGGGTTAGCACGCCGATCTAGACCCCAAATTAGATGCAGCGGACTGCCGACAAACACAGCCTTCAGCACCATCTGATTCCAAGCAGCATTATCTAAGTAATTTGCTGGATAAGGGTTACGTAATGCTATGGCTTGAAATACATTACTCATATTGCTGCGAATTCCCTCAGCAGTACGATGGCGATGTAACTCTGGATGTGGTAGCAACGGCAAACTTTGATAAAGGACAACTAACTCCCCCATATCGGCAGTGGAGAAGACTCGATCGAGCGATCGCACATAGACCTCAGCATCATCGTGGGGCAAAGCTAAAAGCAAGAGTGTGCGACCTGCTTGATCTACACTCCAATTACCAGGATACCAGCCGGGAATAACATCTTGTGCTGCTTCCAAGTCCTGGAATGTTAGTTGCAAATCCTGTTTACCTAGATAACGCGGCACAGCACTAAAAGCCGTAAAAAACACTCTCTCAGCAGCACCGCCAGCAATCTGTGCCTGCTTCTGTTCCAACCAAGTAAAAGCTTTCTCTGAAACAGACTTTAACAGCCAGTGATGCAGTAATTTGTTTACTTTACTCATGATAAATTCAGGATAAGTTGCCCAACTTTTTTGTGACAACCAAGTATAAAATATAGCACTAATCTTGATATTTTGGGTTTGAAGCAGTTAGATAATATCCTTCTGAAATCATAACTTCACTGAATCTATAAAAATTTCCTGACTTTAAATAAGATACTGTAAAGATACTATTTTGATTAGATAAATCCTAAAATTATCTTACGGAAAAAATTAGAATTTTATGTAATACTGATCCCTATTACTAACCTCAGATATCAAGTATAACCATTAATATAAATTGTGAATTCATGTTAATTTGAATTTTATCCGTTAGGGCAAGATACTTCAAAAGCATATTAATTTAGCAAATAGATTTGTCTATTAACTCATTTCAATTTTGAATGGCGTAATGGATTGGTTTTGCTTATTTTGCGATTAATTTTAATTGCAATAGTGGAATTTATTTACAGTTACTTAAAAAGTAATAATATTCAAATGGCTACTCAACAAAAAAACGCTCTTAATCTACAATCAATTAACCAATGTGTTCGTGTTACTTTCAATTATGATGTTCACTTCACTAAAGGTCTGTTTCAGTTAGATAATCCTTTACTTGCACAAGCGATCGCCGCAGATGGAGAGACAACCCCAAAACAAGTGCTAGCAGTGGTAGATGGAGGATTTTTACAGTATCAAGATGAGCTGTTAAAAAAATTATCAGTCTATGCTCAATGTTATCAAGATGTACTAACACTGAGCGGTGAACCGATAGTAGTTCCGGGTGGAGAAGTAGTCAAGAACGATTCTAGATTTATAGAGCAAATTCATCAGCAGATCAATGCATCTGGATTGTGTCGTCACTCCTACATCTTAGCAATTGGAGGTGGAGCCGTCCTAGACATGGCAGGATATGCAGCAACAACGGCTCACCGAGGAATTCGGCTGCTACGAGTACCGACAACAGTATTAGGGCAAAATGATTCGGGTGTAGGAGTAAAAAACGGAATCAATGCCTTCGGTAAGAAAAACTTTTTAGGTACATTCATGCCACCTTATGCTGTCTTGAATGACTTTGATTTTCTTACTAGCCTCGACGATCGAGATTGGCGATCAGGTATTGCAGAAGCGGTGAAAGTAGCGCTGATTAAAGATGCAGATTTCTTCGATTTCATTATGACTAATGCTGATAAATTGGCTAATCGAGACATGGACATAATGGAAAGACTGATTTATCGTTGTTCTCAGTTGCACTTAGAGCATATTGCTGGTAGTGGCGATCCCTTTGAAATGGGTTCATCGCGTCCTTTAGACTTTGGACATTGGGCTGCTCACAAACTGGAGCATTTAACTAATTACAACCTACGTCACGGTGAAGCTGTAGCGATCGGCATCGCTTTAGATACAACCTATTCATATTTAACAGGGCAACTCTTGCAATCAGAGTGGCAAAGGGTTCTAACTACACTCAAAAAATTAGGCTTTACTTTGTACGTATCGGCATTGACAGAACAATTAGATCAACTAGACCATCCGCATTGTCTGTTTAGGGGGCTTACTGAATTCCGCGAACATTTGGGAGGAAAATTGACAATTACTCTTCTACAAGGAATCGGAGAGGGAATAGAAGTTAACCAGGCGGATTTGTCTTTGTATAAAGATGCTATTTTAATGCTGCAAGATTGGGAACTTTTGCATTGATTCTCCATTAGTAAGCGATGTTTAACAACAAGCTCGGAGGTGGAGAGTAAGATTTTCTTAACCTCCGCCCAATTGCGATTATTTTATGCAAATATACGGCTTAATTTTTCAAGCGATCGCTACTTCGTGGCTCTAAATTGCAAAATACTTTTTAGTTCCTCTCCTTCTTCCTTGAGAACGTGGTAAAGTTCCCAATTTTGTTGGAGGTTTAACCAAAACTCTGAGCTATTTCCGAAAAATTTTGATAACCTTATTGCCGTACTAGGTGTAATACCTCGCTTTTGATTTACAAGCTCATTTATTCGCTGATAAGGAACGTGAAGTGCATCTGCAAGTTCTCTTTGAGTTATTCCCATTGGGTCTAGAAAATCTTTAAGTAATATTTCACCTGGATGTGATGGAGGTCTATACTTTGGAACTCTCATCTGTTGTTACCTCCTAATGGTAATCGACTATTTCAACTTCTGATGCACCCTGGAGTGTCCATATAAAGCAAATTCGATATTGGTCATTTATCCGAATGCTATGCTGACCTTTACGAGCACCTTTTAATACTTCTAACCTGTTACCCGGTGGAACTTTAATATCATCTAGAGATAACGCTGCATTAATTTGATCTAATTTTCTTTGTGCAACTTCCCAACAGGATATAGGACATTGCTTTCGAGCTTCCTTTGAGTCATTGCCATCAAAAATATCTTCGGTTCCTTGATCCTTAAATGATACTATTATAATTAGCATGATGACACGGTTATCATGCTATCAAAAAAACAAAGTGATTTTTTGTAGGATGAGTAAACTAAATTAAAGTTATCGTGAGTTAAAAAAGTTATGATGTCTTCGCTTCCCGTCAACGAGGCTCAAAATAATTTGCAAGAGATCATCGACCAAGTTGCAGAGCAGGGTAAACCTGTGATCATTCGAGGCGATCGCGGTAATGCGATTCTGCTTGCGGAAAAAGATTGGTCTGCAATTCAAGAGACTCTTTACTTATTATCTGTCCCTGGAATGCGAGAATCTATAAAAGAAGGACTAGCAACCCCAATCCAAGAATGTGATGGGGAGTTAGATTGGTGAGTCAGCAAGCTTCTGAGGAGCCACTTGCAAACCCCAAAGGAGCGAGTTGGAGGTTGATTTACACAAAACAAGCCCAAAAAGACGCAAAGAAATTAGCTTCTAGTAACTTAAAGGAAAAGGCCGAGGAATTACTCGCAGTCCTTAAAGAAAATCCTTTTCAAAATCCTCCACCTTATGAAAAGCTGGTTGGTGACTTATCAGGTGCTTATTCTCGGAGGATAAATATACAGCATCGATTGGTATATGAGGTCATTGAATCTGAGCAAGTAGTCAAGATAATTCGTATGTGGACGCATTACGAGTAAATTATCTCTTCAACCCTCCTTGGTGTTCACAATGAAAACCTTGATGCTCCCAAGCTTGCATATCTACATCAGTAAGTTTTGTCACACTTGAGCATTGCGGTTGAATAATTTGACTTAAAATCGCCCAAAATAAGCTGCGTGTTACATCTAATCCAGTTTTAGTCCAAGATTCCCGATTACCAGGAATACCCAATTCTTGAACAATTTCTGGCTCTACCCAAATACCATGAGCGCCCAAAAGAATCTGTGCCATCCATTTAGCTCTAGGTAAATGACTTGGCGAGGTAATCAACATGACTTTATGCACTCCCCAACGGCGCAGAATTGGAATACCATAATAAAAATTTTCAAAGGTAGAATTCGCACAGTTTTCTAACCAAACGTTTTGTAACTCTGCTAATTCCGCCTGAAAAATTAACCGTATACAAGGATCTGGGGAACCATGAGAAATTAAAATTGGGGTTTGTGGGTGTTGTTTTGCTTGTTGGGCAACATAAGTTTCTCGACGAATACTGCCACCTAGCACAAAGAAGGCATCTATTGGCTTTGAAGAAGCAAAAACTAAGGTTATAGTAGTGAAAACCAGCCAAACACCCAGGACAACGGACAATCCACCACTGAGTTTTTGTAACAATTGCCACAGATTAGTAGATTTTTTTTTAATAGAAATTAATGATTTGATGCTAAATTTGCGTTTCATGACTTAAGTAAGAAAAACTGATTTTATCGCTGTATAACAATACTGCAATTCAGTGAGCAAAGTGCTATCTTATAAAAGTAATCTTGAATGCAAACATGACGCTAATAAAAGTGTCACATGCTCAGGATAGCCTTCCGGAGAAGACTAACAAACTGAGAAATGATTGTTAATAACTAATACGGCATTTTTTGCATCATTAAAATGATCAAGGAACATAGTTGATTCTGGGGTATAAAAACTTAAAAATTTCTGGAAAGCCTGATTGCTAAACTGTCAACAACACAATTATTCCAGCTAAGTATACATGAACCAATCTACGAAAAGTTACTCACCGCTCCAAGTAGCCTTGATTGGTGGAGCGATCGCCACAACTGCTACGATGTCCGTGTTTGGCCCCGCTTGGACTCGTGGTGTCCGTGCTGCTCTAGCCCTACAAGACAGCCCAAAAGTGATAGTTGACCAAGTTTGGCAACTGGTAAATCATGAATATGTTGATAGTAAATTTAATCAACAAGATTGGCAAGCAACCAGGCAAAGCCTGTTGAGCAGAGATTACTCTTCTCGCGAAGAAGCATACACTGCCATCCGCGAAGCTTTACAAAAGTTGGGAGATCCTTACACTCGGTTCATGAACCCCCAACAATTTGAAGCTCTGACTAGCCAAACATCAGGGGAAGTCTCTGGTATCGGCGTTCGGATGGAAGTGAACCAAAAAACTCAGCGCCTCACCGTTGTCGAAGCCATAGAAAATTCTCCGGCCCGGAAAGCTGGGATCAAAGCAGGTGATGAAATATTGGCAATTGACGGCAAATCCACTCTCAAAATGAAAGTGGATGATGCTTCTAAGCTAATCCGTGGTAAAGCCGGTACTCCCATCAGGCTACGGCTAGGACGCGCAGGCCAAAATGCCTTTGATTTGAAGCTGACAAGGGCAAGTATTGAAGTCCCAACGGTACGCTATACCCTCAGACAAGAAGGGAATCGCCGCGTTGGCTATATCCGTTTGCGAGAATTTAGCGCCCACGCCGCAGACCAAATGCAACGAGCCATCCGCGATTTGAACACTAAGAAAGTTGATTCTTATGTCTTGGATTTGCGGGGAAATCCTGGCGGTTTGTTGCAGGCGAGCATTGAAATTGCTCGGATGTGGTATGATAACGGCGGAATTGTCAAGACAATAGACCGTTTAGGCAGCAGCGAGGAAACTAAAGCCAATCGCACATCTCTGACAAATCGTCCTTTGGCAGTCTTAGTTGATGGTAATTCAGCTAGTGCTAGTGAAATCCTTACAGGGGCGCTCAAGGATAATAAGCGGGCGGTAGTCGTAGGTGGTCAAACCTTTGGCAAAGCCTTAGTCCAGTCAGTTCATGAACTCGCTGATGGTTCCGGCTTGGCTGTCACCATTGCCCATTACTATACTCCGGCGGGAACGGATATTAACCACAAAGGAATTACACCAGATATCAAGCTAGACTTGACAGAGGCACAAGAGCGTCAATTAGCTTCTAATCCAGATTTAATCGGAACAAAGAGCGATCCCCAATATGCTCGAGCGATCGCAATTCTATCAAATAACAACTTTGCCCAGCCGCCAGCAAATCAACCGACTCGACCCATGAGCCGCGCTGGTGACTTGAAATTTTAGGTGATTGATTTGTTACCAAATATTCACATATTCCCAAATCCAGATTTTTGGAGTTATGGAAACTGCTGGATATTACCGTTCCAAGATTTTGATTTGGGAATACTAGCTAGTAATCCCATCTCTAAAATCTCAGATTTATGAATCATCAGCCAGTTGATACAACCACCAACACCAGCTTTTTACCAATGGTGACGGTGGTTGTTCCTATTTATAACGGTGAGGCGGATTTACCAAAGTTAATCAATTGTCTGTTGTCTCAAGCTTACCCAAAAGACCGGGTAGAATACTTGTTGGTTGACAATAATAGTAGCGATCGCACTCTCACCATCCTGAAAACATCTGCCGAAAATTGCCCAATTACAATTCGCCCGTTGAGCGAAACCCAAATTCAAAGCTCTTACGCTGCTCGTAATACCGGGATTCGCGCCGCTACGGGTGAAATTATCGTTTTTACCGATGCAGATTGTCGCCCACAACCACAATGGTTAAATGCATTAATCCAGCCTTTTGTCAATAAAGAAGTGGTAATTGTTGCTGGTGAAATTTTGGCACTACCAGGCACAACTCTCCTAGAACAACACGCAGACCGTCAAGAAACTTTATCGCAAAAGCATACCCTTAACCATTCCTTTCGTCCCTATGGTCAAACAGCTAATTTGGCGATTCGATGCATTACCTTCGAAAAAGTGGGTTTATTTCGTCCTTATCTGACTACTGGTGGCGATGCTGATATTTGTTGGCGGATTTTGGGGGAAAACATCGGGTGTTTGGAATTTGCCCCAAATGCGATCGTTCAGCACCGCCACCGCGCTACACTTCAAGAACTACAAAGTCAATGGCGGCGTTATGGACGTTCAAACCGCTATCTGCACGAACTATACGGTGTAGATTTAATGCGAGAGATGACACCCAAAGAATATGGCTATCGTTTGGCACGTTGGTTCTTGAAGGAAATACCAAGAGATATTAAAAAGGCGATTGCTGGTCAAGCCACCCTTGTAGATTTATTAAATACTCCCATTGGTTTGTTCACAGCTAGGGCGCGTACTGCTGGACAAAGAGACGCCAAGCTACCAGAGAATGCCAAGATCATTGCTCGACTGTAACGAAGAAAAAGGGCGGCCGATTAGATATATAAATCTTGGTGTAGAGACGTTGCAATTCTTAGTCTCTACAAAGGTTTTGAAATCATCCAAAATCATTTTCATAGCTGAATTCAGTAACGCCTAAGCAAAAATGCTCTTGTAAGTCCAGAAGCATTGACTTAGACCCTTATTCTTTTTTTAGCTCACAAAAGCGAATGTATCTTAAGAAGTATTTTCAAAAATAGGTAAAGCAAATATGCTGTTATTAGTCTTTTAACTTTAGTACCTTGTATTTAATAAAATAAAAATTTCAGTAGGTAGGGTTTGTTGTCACTTAGCACTTTGGTCGTTATTAGACAAGCTTGTGGCACTAAATAGGGCTAAAAGTTGATTAAGGCTACACAAATTTGATTGCTTCCTCATTATTGAGAGATAAGTTAGTAAATCAAAAAACTAAGTTCTGTCAGATTTATTTATAGAGTGTCCGCTCTTTCAAGTAACCTTCTCTCCTTGCCTGCTCAATAGCGTCTGAAGTCTTGAAGAAAGCATGGGGTTTGTTTTCCCTGCTCTCTTCATTCACAGTTACGCTTCATAGTTTTGTGAGTTGAGCAACATGAAAGTAGATGGATTTAATCAACAGATAGATAAATTGTGCTCACAGATACAGGGACTATTAAAATGCGATGAAACTAAACTGAACTCACAACAGGAGATGATCACAGAGGCTTTCGAGAAACTTAACACCGCAATGGAAGAACTATTGACAGCTTCCGAGGAGTTAAAGGTAACACGAGCGGCAGTAGAGAAAGAGCGCCAGCGTTACCAAGACTTGTTCGAGTTTGTTCCAGATGGTTACTTGGTAACTGATACCAACGGGATAATCCAAGAGGCTAATCATGTAGCAGCAACTTTGCTCGGTGTCCAACAAAAATATTTAGTAAGTAAACCATTAGTTCTTTTTATTGCTCAACAAGACCGCCAGTCCTTTAGCTCTCAAATAAACAATTTGCAGGAGATACTGAACTGGGAAATTCACCTACAGCCACGGAGAGGAACGCCTTTCCCTGCTAATGTGAAAGCGTCTGTAGTATACGATCTTCAGGGGAAGTATCTTGGCTGGCGTTGGCTGCTGTGCAACATCAGTAAACGCAAACAGGCTGAAGAAATGTTGTACCGAGCTTACAGTGAATTAGAAATACAGGTGGCAGAACGGACAGCGGAACTGGTAAAAGCAAATCAGAAATTGCTACATGAAATTACAGAATGTAAAAGAGTCGAGTCACAACTACTGCACCTTGCTTTTCACGATGCATTGACAGGTCTGGCAAACCGCGTTGCATTTATGAACCGCCTAAAACATGCGATAAATTATTCAAAGCGGCATTCAGATTATCTATATGCTGTACTATTTATCGACCTAGATCGGTTTAAGGTGATCAATGACAGTCTTGGACACCTAAATGGAGACCAATTGCTGCTTGCTATTGCAAGTAGACTAGAAATATGTGTACGCTCCATAGATACAGCGGCACGGCTTGGGGGAGACGAATTTACAATCCTGCTTGAGGGAATTCAGGATGCATCAGACGCCATCAAAGTAGCTGAACGGATTCAGAAGGAACTGGCATTACCCTTTAAGCTTGACGGACAAGAAGTCTTGATTACAGCAAGTATTGGCATCGCGTTGAGTTCGACAGTAGACTATCAACACCCAGAAGAACTGTTGAGGGATGCAGATACAGCAATGTACCGAGCCAAGATGCTAGGCAGAGCGCGTTATGAGTTATTCAACTCAGAGATGTATGCTAATGCTCTAGCGAGATTGCAGTTAGAAACCGATTTGCGTCGAGCAATTGAACGCGAAGAATTTCGGGTTTATTACCAACCGATTGTTTCGCTCACTACTGGCTCTATTTTAGGTTTTGAGGCTCTGCTGCGCTGGCAGCATCCAGAGCGTGGCCTGCTTAATCCAGCAGATTTTATTCCCCTAGCAGAAGAAAGCGGACTAATTTTCTCCATTGGCAAATGGGTGTTGCATGAAGCCTGCCGCCAGATGCAAGCTTGGCGGGTATGCCATAGTTCCAACTTACTAAAGAAAATTAGTGTTAATCTCTCCGTCAAGCAATTTTCTCAGCCAGATTTGATAGAGCAGATTGAGCAAATTTTGCACTCAACTGGCCTTGATGCTAGCACTCTAATCCTAGAGATTACTGAAAACACAATTGTGGAAAATGGCGATAAGGTAACTGCCGCAATCTTACAACTTCGAGAGATGGGCATTGAGTTATCAATTGATGACTTTGGTACAGGCTACTCCTCATTAGGTGGTCTTTATAACTTTCCGATTAGTGTGTTGAAAATTGACCGTTCTTTTATCAGCCTGATGGGCACTAATAGTAAGAATTTAGAAATTATTGAGATAATTGTCACCTTGGGACACAAGCTAGGTGTGGATGTGCTTGCCGAAGGGGTAGAGACAAAAGAGCAACTATTACTTCTAAGAAAGTTAAACTGTCAATATGGCCAGGGACATTTTTTCTCAGTTCCGTTAAATAGCTCGGCAGCAGAGGCATTAATTATGGAAAATCCTCAATGGTAAGGGTTATTAAAAAAAATCGTAATTGATAATGACACTCTTTTTCTTCTCATAGCAATCATGAATCATTGCTGAGAAACAATATTCCTGACTCTTTAAATAAGTTAGGGTTCTGCGGGTTAAAATTATCATAAATCAAATACGATTGCTAATAGCAACTTACGTTAATTAGTTAATTGCTTATTTTTTTGTATCCAATAATATAACCATTTCCAATTAAATGGAGTAGGAGCGTACAGCTAGCTCTGCGCTCCTACCCGTGTACTTGATTCAAATAAGAATCGCTACAATTCCCTCCTACACCTTGCAAGCAAGCGAAGAGAGAATAATTGTCATCCTAGATTTGCAAAATCCCACAGACCAAGGGTATTTGCTTCTACTCCAATTAGTGTGGCTAAGAGTTCACCATCCTTTTTACTGATTAGAGTATCGTTGAGATTAGTGCCAATGCCTTGGGTAATAGTAAGCTGTTCAAAAGTCAGACCATTCGATAATCCCAGATAATCGCTACCGACTGTAAAGTTGAAAATGGCATCACTTCCAGACTCACTCGCTAGCACAAACAGATCGTGGCCGCTGCCGCCGTATAATGTATCTTCACCTGTTCCACCATTTAGAATGTTGTCACCACTACCTGTAAGATAGTCGTTGCCACCCCTGTTGTAGATCGGCTCCAAGAGATAATTATCTGCATCCTGCTGTGGTATATCAGCATAAAGCAGGTCGTTGCCAGCACCACCCTCTAGTGAGTTATTACCAGCACCGCCGTATATCTGGTCGTCACCGTCATTACCAAAGAGATAATCATCTCCCTCCTCCCCTTTCAGGATATCGGCATTGTCACCACCCTGAAGATTGTCATTACCACTGCCTCCAGCAAGGGTGTCGTTACCTTCTTGACCTAAGAGTTGGTCGTCACCCTCGCCACCGATGAGTTGATCGTCGCCCAATCCACTCTCTAGGTAATCATTATCAACGCCACCATCAAGAATATCGTTGCCTGCGCCACCATAGAGTTGGTCGTTACCTAATCCAGCTAGGAGTTGGTCATTGCCTAACCCGCCTTCTAGGTAGTCATCGCCAGTACCTGCATCGAGAATATCATTACCTTCTTGACCAGAGAGTAGATCGTTGCCATAATCTCCCAAGAGATTGTCATTTCCGACTCCACCATATAAGTTGTCATTATCAGCACCGCCATTGAGGGTGTCACTACCGTCTTGACCGTAGAGGAAATCATTACCGTTGCCTCCGATCAGTTGGTCATCACCCAATCCACCTTCAAGGTAATCATTGCCAACATTGCCATCAAGGGTGTCATCGCCATCCCGACCATATAATTGGTCATTGCCGTCGCCACCATCTAATTGATCGGTGCCAGAGCCACCATCTAAGTAGTCATTACCAGTCTGCCCTAGCAGCTTATCAGCATCACCGCCCCCATAGAGGAAGTCGTCGCCGATGCCGCCATCGAGATAATCACGCCCTTGCTGTCCGAAGAGTTGGTCTTCACCTGTGCCCCCTTCCAGGCGGTCATCGTCATTGCCGCCATCAAGGTAATCCTGACCTGCTTGACCGTAAAGGCGATCGCTACCATCTCTACCATAGAGATAGTCATCTTCAGTACCACCATCCAGGAAGTCAGCGCCAGTGCCACCATCCAAGATATCGTAGCCTTGCTGACCGTAGAGGCGATCGTTACCTTCATTTCCATTGAGTTCGTCATTGTCTAACCCGCCATCAAGGTAGTCATCACCAGTATTACCGTTAAGTAGGTCATCACCAGCTTGACCGTAAAGGCGATCGCTGCCTTCATTGCCATTGAGTATGTCATCGCCCGATCCACCATCGAGGTAGTCATCACCCGCTTGCCCTAAAAGGAAATCTATACCAGTACCCCCGTAGAGAGCGTCATTTCCCGCTCCACCATAGAGGTTGTCATCACCAGCTTGACCGTAAAGTTGATCGTTACCGTCGTCGCCATAAAGTAGGTCATTACTATCACCTCCATCTACGAGGTCATTGCCTAACCCGCCATCTAGAGTGTCTTCACCGACTTGACCGTAGAGGCGATCGTTACCTTCGTTACCATCAAGTCGATCGTTACCGTCACCTCCATCCAGCAAGTCATTACCCAACCCGCCATTTAGGGTATCTTTATCGGCCTGACCATAAAGTTGATCGTCCCCGTCTCCTCCATTCAGGTAGTCCTTGCCTATGCCACCATCAAGGAGGTCATCACCTGTGCCACCTTCGAGATAGTCATCGCCTTCCTGACCATAAAGTTGGTCATTGCCATTGCTGCCATAAAGTTGGTCATTGCCTGCGCCACCTTCGAGATAGTCATTGCCAGCATCACCACTTAAAGTGTCGCTGCCGTCTTGACCGTAAAGTTGGTCGTTGCTTTCTCCTCCATAGAGGTTGTCATTGCCAGCTTCACCTTTGAGGAGGTCTTCATCGGCTTGACCGTAGAGTTGATCGTTACCGTCTCCACCGTAAAGGCGATCGCTTCCTGTGCCACCATCGAGCCAGTCATTGCCAGCTTCACCGTAAATCAGGTCATTGCCACCCAAGCCACTGAGAATATTGTTTCCAGCGTCGCCGAAGAGTAAATCTTCAAATTCTGAACCTTCTAGATTTTCTATGGCTTGGAGGCGATCGCCTTTGGCATCTCCAGCCCAGCCTGTGCCCGTTGTGAGACTAACAGATACAGGTGTCGCAGAGGTGAAATAGGAAGCTGTGTCACTGCCTTCTCCACCATTGAGATTATCGGCATCCATACCGCCAACGAGGAAATCGTCACCGTTTTCGCCAGAGAGAGTGTCTTTACCACCTTGGCCAAAAATGATGTCGTTGCCATCTCTGGCGTTAACAACGTCATCGCCATTTCCAGCGTGAATAATATTAACTTTGGTATCGCCGATGATTTCATCATTGAAAGCAGAACCGATGACGTTTTCAACGTTAAAGATTTGGTCAGTATCGCCAAAACCATCCTTAGCGTAGTTTTGCTCTAAGTTGACTATGACTCGGTTAGGATCGCGGCGATAGCTGACGGTATCAATGCGATCGCCTCCGTCAAGGGAGTCATTGCCAGCATTGCCAACTAACAGGTCATTCCCGACTAAGCCTGAGATACGGTTATTTAGGCTGTTGCCAATTAAAACATCATCAAATCCAGAGCCAATGATATTTTCTAAATTTCGTAAAGTATCTGTAGTGCCAAAGCCATCTTTAGCTGTGCCTGGGGCGATCGTAAAGTTTGGTTCTGTATCGGTAGGTATAAAGCTGGTTGTAACTATGGTTGTGTGGAAAGTTCCACCGGGATTTTGGTAGTTCTGTGCTTCATTAATATTTACAACTACACCACTGGGTGAGTTGTCGTAGCTGACGGTATCGATTTCAGTATCACCGTCAATTAGGTCATTGCCTGCTTCACCCAGTAGTAGGTCATTGCCAGCATCCCCAAACAGCTTATCATTGTCAGCACCGCCGTATAGAGTGTCAGCATCAGCCCCACCGTATAGACTATCAGCCTCAGCCCCGCCCGCTAGCTCGTCATTGCCAGCATCACCTTTGAGCAGGTCATAGCCGTCTTCACCGAAGAGATTATCATTCCCGACACCGCCATAAAGACGGTCATTGTCTATACCTCCGTAGAGGCGATCGCTGTCGTCACCACCCGTTAGTTCGTCATCGCCAGCATCACCATAGAGAGTATCAGCGCCTTTTTCACCGGAGAGTGTGTCATTCTCTGCACCGCCACTGAGAGTGTCATTGTCTATACCCCCGTAAAGTTTGTCGCTGCCAGCACCACCTTCTAGTTTGTCATCGCCAGCATCACCTTTGAGAATGTCATTCCCAGCTTCACCAAAGAGTTTGTCATTCTCTAAACCGCCACTGAGAGTGTCATTGTCTGTACCCCCGTATAGTTGGTCGATGCCATCACCACCTTCTAGCTCGTCATTGCCAGCTTCGCCATAGAGAATATCATCACCCTCTTCACCAAAGAGTTTGTCATTTCCAAATAGGTTGCCATCACTTGCGTCACCATAGAGGGTGTCGTTTTCAGTACCACCATAAAGAGAATCATTTCCAGCATCGCCATACAGGACATCTCTAGCAGCTTCACCAGCAAGAAAATCTGAATCGTCTCCTCCTCGCAGAGTATCACTTCCGGCTTCTCCAAATAGTAAATCTTTCTGAGAACCACCGTATATTTCGTCATTACCTTGATCGCCATAGAGCGTGTCTTCGCCAGCGTCGCCGTACATGATATCTTTATCATCACCGCCATCAAGAATATCGTTACCATCTCCACCACGTAAGGTATCTGTACCCTCATTTCCTGACAGTTCGTCGTTTTGGTTTCCGCCTTCGAGGATATCTTTGCCAATACCGCCATTCAGAACATCGTTACCATTTCCACCACGGAGGGTATCGTCTCCAGTTTCTCCGAACAATAGGTCATTGCCATTACGACCTTCAAGGATATCGTTGTTATCGCCTCCAGCAAGAATATCGTTAACCGAACTACCGTATAGTTTGTCGTTTCCTTTACCTCCTTTCAGATTTGCTGAGATACTTGTATCAATGGTGATAATATCGTTACCCAAACCGCCATCAGCGATAATTTTGTTTTTGTTTTTGTCAGAAATTGGATAAGCTTGTTCAAGTCCAAACGCAGAAACTAAAAGTTGAGTGTCAGTTTGTTTGACTTTAAAAGTTTCGCTGCCATCAGTAATATTTCCTACTTTCCGCTCTCCAGCGCGATTTCCAATATTTAGGAATAAAACATCTCCTGAAAGCGTCGCTAAAATAGGCTGTGTCGGTTCACCACCACTGCTATTATTTGAACCACCAAACTCCCATAACGTCACGCGTGGACTTTCAACGTTGAATAGTATGGCCGAAGGAGCTTTTGGTTTATTTTTCTTGTAGATTGATGTGAGTTTCTTAACGCCTTTATCAAAAATTTTAAACCCATCTCCTAAAATACCCGCATCTTTAGTAATTTTCCTAAAGTAGTCGGTCGCTGCTCCCGCCGCTTGTAATTGGAAATCCAAATACGCAGTTGCTGCACCCAGTGCATCAATCCTTGCTGAGGCATCTAAATAAGCATATGCAGCCCCACTTGTCGTAAAGTTTAAAGTCCGTGCTTTCTTTTGTTCTGACTTAATAAATAAATTTGCTTCCAGACCAATGTTTCCACCACCTTGGATTTCTGCTATATTTTCAGCCCCTAGTTCTACTCCAACGCGAAATTCGCCAAAGAATTTGAGTTCAGGGTTTTCAGTACCATTAACATCTTTGATATAAAATCCTGTACTATCGTATCCAAAACCAAGGTCTATCGAGCCACCTATCTTTGGGCCAAAAGTCACTTTAAGTGCAGGAACTACGATAGGAATTTTTACTACTTCTGCAAAGCCTGGAGATGTTATTAGCGAAACTTTCGGCATCTGATATTCAAATAGTTCAACATTAGGTTGACCAAAGAATAATTTAGCTGCGGTTTGTGTCTGCAAAACAGGTAATGTAAAATTAGATATGCCACCCAATGTATCTTGCAAATCTTTTGGGAGTAGTGAGCCTTGTGAAGGAGTATCACTTAAAAATTGTTTGTCTTTGATATTAAATTTCAAACTACCAGGAAGAGGAATATCACCATTAGAAGCTTTTTTGACTTTTTCAGTAAAAGTTGATATTTTTTTGACTTCACTAATGAGTTTAGTAAGTTCTTCTAAGCCAGTAATTTTGAATTTTTCTTGTAATTGTTTTGGTACATTATTATTTGCATACCTAAGTAAGTCAATAACTGATACAGAATTATCTTTGTCTAAGTCTAGAGTTGATTTAGAAATCCCCAAACCATTTGGAATATCTTTTGTAATAAACGGGATGTCTTCCGTCAATCCATCAATAATTTTACGTACTGGATTTAATGCTAAATCTACATCCGAAAGTACTCCACCAATAAAACTGTTTTGACCAAGTAATGAACCAAGTTTTAAATTATCTAAAGTTGCACTACCTTGATTTGAGTTTAACGACCAGTTTAAATTGAGGTTTGCAGAAACTGATGGTAATTTACCATTAATTTGTGTTTTTAATTGTTCACCAAACTTGAAACTAGAAAAATCGTCAGAGATATTATTACCTTTAACACCATCAATGCCCAAATCAAGTTCTTGCAATATCTCCTGGATTTTCTCATTTGTTAACCCAACTGTAAGCTGGCTATTGGCATTATCTATAGCCGTGATTATCTTCTCAGATTTTTCATTTCCTAAAGGTGTTTTCAGGGTGTTGAAAACATCTTTGATAATACCTAAATTTTGTTCTGCTAATTCGATATTAAATTCAAAGTCAGCCATAACTCTAGTCCACTAATTATTTTGATGATTTTGGTCAAATTAACTCAGTATTTGCAAGTCGTTATAGATGCATTTCGAAGCCGATCGCACCCCTCCCAAACCCCGATAAATTAAGTGCGATCGCATCCCAATTCCCAACCATTAGTCAGAAAAAACCAGCGAACGAATAAACATCGTCGCTCACAACTGCTATGGCTCAATTAGATGAAAAATTTATCGCACTCAATACCTTCTGGTGTTTGGGTAAACACTTTATCTGTGTTTAATCATTGGGCAGATTCCTGTACTACAACTGAATCACATCAATACTTTACAGCCTTGTATAAAGTTTGACGGTCAGAAAAGGTCGGGAAAAGGTCGGGTCTTTTTGGTAGATTTACGTAAACTTTTTGGAGAAATAAAGTTTATGGTGAGAAAATCTTAGTTAGCCTGGTATTGCTACGGAAATAAATGACGGTAGAAGAAGCGATCGCACTCGTTGAGCGATTATTGAAACGGGGACGCTTAACGAGAGCGCAAGAGATTGTATTCCGCTACGCCTGGGAAGGGAAAACTTACCTAGAAATGGCGCAAGAAGTCACTTATGACCCAGGTCACATCAAAGATGTTGGTTCACAACTATGGCGATCGCTCTCTGAAGTTTTAAATGAAAAAGTTACCAAGAATAATCTGCACGGAGTCTTAAACCGAACCGCACAACAGTTTAATACTACAAACACCTCCCCAATCTTCACGCCTCGCATCGATTGGGGTGAGGCGATCGATGTTTCCCGCTTCTATGGACGTACCACTGAATTAGAAACTTTGAGCCAGTGGATTGTGAGCGACAGCACTCGTGTGGTGACACTCCTGGGTATGGGTGGTATGGGCAAAACCGCACTCTCAGTGAAGTTGGCAGAACAATTACAGGGAGAATTTGAGTATGTGATTTGGCGATCGCTCCGGCAGGCACCTTTTTTCCATGACAAGCTGACGGAATTCATCAAAATTCTTTCTTGTCAACAAGTTATCACATTACCCGCTGACCCTCACGAGCAAATCACCTATTTAATCAAGTATCTTCGTAAATCTCGCTGCTTGCTGATTCTGGATAATTTTGACACTCTGTTACAGCATGGCAGGCAAACAGGTTGTTACCGTGAGGGTTATGAATCCTACGGCGAACTTTTGTGGCGATTGGGAGAAACTCAGCATCAAAGCTGCGTTCTGCTCACTAGTCGGGAAAAACCTCCCCAAGTCGCAGCTCTCGAAGGTGACGGTTTGCCAGTTCGTACCCTTGCTCTATCAGGATTAGAAGTTGCAGCCGGAGAAACAATTCTGTCCCTCAAAGGGCTATTAAGTACAGACAACGAAACCCGCCAACTAATCGAATGTTACCGTGGTAATCCCCTAGCGTTGAAAATTGCAGCAACTTCAATTCGGGATTTGTATGAAGGAAGTATTTCCCGCTTTTTTATTGAAGGTACAACGGTCTTTAATGGTATTGGCAATCTCATAGAGCAGCAATTTCAACGACTTTCCACCCTAGAGCAGCAAGTCATGTACTGGCTGGCGATTCACCGGGAAGCAGTTTCGGTGACAGAATTGCAAACAGACCTAACACCCACAGTTCCTAAATCTAGGTTAATGCAAGTTCTGGAGTCTTTATCTTGGCGTAGCTTGATTGAAAGCAATACTGCGGGATTTACACAGCAACCAGTAGTGATGGAATACGTTACAGATTGCTTGATTGAGCAAATCTGCCAGGAAATCGTCACGGAATCGCCGCGATATCTGCTCAGTCATGCCTTAATGAAAGCCCAGGCAAAAGACTATATCCGCGATAGTCAAATTCACCTGATTGTGCGGCCGATCCTGGATCAACTACAAATCACTCTTGGCTCTACTCGTCAGCTTGAGCATAAAGTTGGCAGATTAATTAATAAACTGCAAGATCAAAAACTCCATTCACAAGAGAATGGGGCAGGGGAGCAGAGGAGCAGAGGGGCAGAGGAGCAGGGGAGAATAATTAATAACCAATGCCCAATCCCCCATGCCCAATGCCCAGATACAGTTGGTTATGGTGGCGGCAACCTGCTGAATTTGTTGGCTCAATTAGAAACCGATTTGACTGGGTATGATTTTTCTCGTCTCAATATTCGTCAAGCAGATTTGCGATCGCTTAACTTACATCAAGTCAACTTTACCCAAACAACATTTCGAGAGTGTGCATTTGCTGCAACCTTTGGCGGTATTACTAGCGTTGCTTTCAGTGCTGATGGGCGGCATCTTGCTATCAGTGATAGTAACGGTGGAATTTATATCTGGAATGCCAGTAATGGTAAAGAACTTTTTATCTGTAAAGAACATAATAGTTGGGTTTGGTGTCTTGCCTTTAGTCCTGTGCATCCAGTCTTAGCTAGTTGCGGTCAGGATCATACAATCAAACTTTGGGATATCACCACAGGTAAATGTCTGAAAACTTTCCAGGGACACACCAGCATAGTTACATCCATCGCCTTTAGTCCCGATGGTCAATTCCTGATCAGTGCTAGCTACGATCGCACAGTCAAACTCTGGCATCTTGCTACAGAAAAATGTGTGCAAACACTAGAAGGACATACTACCTCTGTTTGGAGTGTAGCCTTTCATCCCACAGGTAAAACCCTAGCAAGCGCTGGTGAAGATAACACAATCAAGTTGTGGAATCTAGAAACTGGATGCTGTGTACAAACCCTGAGCGGTCATCAGCACTGGATAAAAGCGATCGCCTTTAGTCCAGAGGGACAAAGGTTAGTCAGTGCCAGCTTCGATCGCACCGTGAAACTCTGGGATGTATCTACTGGAGTCTGGGCATGTTTGATGACATTACCGGGACATACAGGACTCGTAACATCCGTAGCATTCAGTCCCCAAGGTGATCGAGTCGCAAGTAGCAGTTATGACAAAACTGTGAAGATTTGGGATACCAACACCGGCAAATGTTTGGATACGCTCAATAAGCATAGAAACCGGATTTGGTCAATAGCTTTTCATCCCCAAGGACACTTAATTGCCAGTGGTGGAGATGACCATGCAGCTAGAATCTGGGAGCTTCAGACTGGAAAATGTACTAAAACCTTACAAGGGCATAGCAATATTATTTATGCGTTAGCCCACTGTGAGCAACAAAATCTCCTTGCTAGTGGACATGAAGACCAGACAATCAAACTTTGGGATGTCAACCTGAATACCTCACACTGCTTAAAAGCTGACCTCCAGCCTTTTCGAGTCCTCCACGGACACAGCAATCGTGTCTTTGGTGTTGCTTTCAGTCCCGATCAACAATTGCTTGCTAGCGCCAGTGCCGATCGCACTATTAAACTTTGGAGTCCCTATACAGGACAATGCCTCAAAACCTTGTATGGTCATGGTAGTTGGGTCTGGGCGATCGCGTTCAGCCCAGACAGTAACTTACTTGCGAGTGGCAGCTATGACCACACAGTTAAGATTTGGGATATGGGTTCTGGTGAATGTTTGCAAACACTGCTGGGACATCCTGGTTGTGTATTGGCGATCGCTTTTAGCCCTGACGGCAAAACTCTCTTCAGTAGTGGCTATGACAAGATCGTTAAACAGTGGGATATTGAAACAGGCATCTGTCTGAATACTTGGGAGGCAGATTCTAACCGTATTTGGGCAGTTGCCGTCAGTCCTGATTGTCAATACGTTGCCACTGGTGGTGATCAGCAGACAATTAAACTGTGGGATATTCACACCGGAAGATGTCACCGGATATTCCAGGGACATACCGGCCAAATTGTCTGTATTCTATTCACCGCCGATGGTAGCCGCATGATTAGCGGTAGTAGCGATCGCACCATCAAAATTTGGCATATAGCTACTGGAGACTGCCTTGCTACACTAGACAATCACCAAAATTGGATCTGGTCGCTCAGTCTGAGCCAAGACGAGCAAACTCTCCTCAGTGGTAGCCAAGATGAAACCATCAACTGTTGGGATCTTGCCACAGGGGAATGTCGGCAAACTTTGCGGCCAGCCCGTCCCTATGAGGGCATGATTGTTAATGCAGCAACAGGGTTAACGGAGGCAGAGATGTCAACTTTAAAAGCTTTGGGGGCGGTAGAGGTGAATTCAAGTTGTTCAATGCCTACCAACTTTCGCTAAATTTAAGTCCCCCACCAAAATCTCCGATTTGGTGGATTGGAATTAGATGGGGTTGAAGCCGAATCTTTATTCCAACCTCCTGCCTTCTTCACAGAATTCCTTGTAAATCCAAAACAAAACCTGGTAGTACCTCCTCTCCCGATAACAGATTTGGTGAAAGTAGCACTTCCTTTTCTTTTCCTTGGCAATAAATTTCTACCTGCTTTCCTTTAGGGTCAATCAGCCAGCCCAAGCGCGTACCATTCTCCATATACTCTTGCATTTTGTCTTGGAGAGACTTAAGCGTGTCAGATTCGGAGCGCAGTTCTACTACGAAGTCAGGACAAATGGGAGGAAAAGTCTTTCTTTCTTCAGAAGCCAGTGCTTCCCACCGGTCTAAAGGAATCCAAGCCGCATCAGGCGATCGCAAAGCTCCATTGGGAAGCTGAAACATCGTTGAAGAGTCAAAAGCTTCTCCAGTTCCATCTTTATCTGTCCAAGTTCCCAGCCGTTGGGTTAATCTGCGGTTTCGGCTACCAGTTTCTCCACCAGTCGGTGCCATGACAACTAATTCTCCTAATGCAGTGCGTTCCAGTTTAGCATCAGGGTTGACTCGACATAGTTGATAAAACTGCTCAGGAGTGAGATTGATTAGTGGTTGTAAGTTCAGGGTAATAGCAGTCATCTTGCAGTTTCTCCTGTCTTGATTATCACTATTATGGTTAATCTGCTACCAGATTGGAGGCCAACCTTCCCTAACTGCGGCTATAAAGATATCTCTGAGCATGGCTTTCACTTTCAAAACCATATTTTGCCCGTTGCAGCGTTCGGATGATGGCATCCTCTAAACAAATGGCAACTTGATTGCTTCTATCAACTCCCAGTCAAGGAGATTAATTCCAAGTTGCTCTAATTGCTCATCATACTTTGCTAAAATTTCGGACTCTGTTTCATCCCACAGTTCATTCTGAGGTGGTTCTTTTCTAGAAATCTCGCCTAAATATTCTTTGGCTATTCGACTATCTCTGGCAATTTCTTCTAGTGACCATGCCATAGTGTTTTTGTGGAGAAAGTTACAATTAGTATACTTTACATACTGGTACTTATAGACATGGCAATATCTTCCCTTCTATCCTTTTGTTCAATGCTTGTCAACTTTCGCTAAATTGGAAAAAGGTAAACTTAAGGGAATTTTAAATGTCAGCACAATTGTTACTGGTGGATGATGAACCAGGGATACGGGAAGCCGTGAAAGACTATTTGCAAGAGAGCGGTTTCAGCGTTCAAGTCGCCAGTAACGCCCTTGAAGGTTGGGAATGGATGCAGCTGAATACACCTGACTTAGTAATTTCCGATGTGATGATGCCTCAAGTCGATGGCTATCAGTTCCTGAAGCAACTACGGGAAGACCCCCGTTTCCAAGCACTCCCGGTAGTATTTTTAACTGCTAAGGGGATGACAGGCGATCGCATTCAAGGCTATCACGCTGGTGTTGATGCCTATCTACCCAAACCCTTTGATCCAGACGAGTTAGTAGCTATAGTCGAAAATTTGCTAGCCCGTCGCGCCGCTAAGGTGGCAAGTACGGGAGATGACGCTGAAACCCCCGATCTTGCTGAACTAGCCAATCAGATTGCCCAAATTAAAGCATTGTTAACTCAAAGAAATGCTATTTCCCAATCGCCAGCCCCTTTTAAAATTGATTTGACTCCCAGAGAACAAAGTGTTTTAAATTTAGTCGCAGAAGGGTTGATGAACAAAGAAATCGCCCGTCGTTTAGAAACCAGCGTCCGCAATGTCGAAAAATACGTCAGCCGTTTATTTAGTAAAACCGGCACCAATAGCCGTACAGAGTTAGTCCGTTTTGCTCTGGAACATGGTCTTGCTAAATAGGCATTATTGGGCATTGGTCATTTGTCATTGGTCATTGGTCATTTGTCATTTGTCAGGAATTATTATTCTCTCCTGCTTCCCCTGCTTCCCCTGCTTCCCCTGCTCCCCTGCTCCCCTGCTCCCCTGCTTTCCCTGCTCCCTTATCCCCTAGTCCTGGGTAATTGGTAATAGGTAACTGGCTACTAAACCATAACCTATTACCAGTAATAGATAAAACATAAGTATTTCAGCAAATCAGGCACTTAGCTTCAGCAAAAAGCTAAAAGAAAGGTTATTTATTTTTACTTTGGTCTTTTAGTTTTTCATTTGATTTGCGCCTGTTGTCCAATTCCCCATCTGTAAAGACACAGGGTTTTATTATTCTGCAATGTTTTGATAAAAACTCGGTAAAATGCACCCGGCTGAATTTGCTTTTAGATTCTACCAGTACCCTTTGCTACAAAGTTTTTAATAGCGGAAACTGTTCCTGGGACTTTGTGCTGCTAAATAAGACTTTCACAAAGTAGAAATCAAAATATTTTATGAAATCTACTGACTGCTTAGTTTTTATGGCAACGGGGGTATGGGATCAACATTTAATTTGATGCCCAATTCACGTTTTTCACTACTTAAATTACACCTTTAGATTGGAGAATTTTCAGCGACATTACGCAAGCGCATTAGCTGACGTCGCATTTGAGGCGAGGCTTTAAACTCAGACACTTCCTGGGCTTTAACAGACGCTTGTAGCGTTTCTAGAAAGTCATCAGAACCTTCGGTTAAAGCATCAAGTAACACCTGTAAGAGTTGCTCGCGATCGCTCAATAGACTCTTTTCCTCAATCAACCGGAATTTGAGATGTATTTCACACTCATAAACACCTACTTCGAGATTATTTATCTGGCGTGGTAATGCTTTGGAGTTCATAGCTTATTGAGATTCCTTTACTTGGTTGTTATGAGGGTAAGGAGGTAGATGTCCCGCAAAAATTCTTTATATCCCTTTTGAATCCAAAGTGCTTGAATTAAGAATTTTTCTTCATCAATCACCTTTGTATTCTATTTCACTCTCCTGTGGTGTATTTTCGAGCTAGATTTTCAGTGTCTAGATTGTGACGTTTTTGTGCCAGATGTAGCTTATGGTAAGCCATAACTATTATTCAGTTTTTAAGATTCTACACAATAAAGTTTCTGTAAGAAGTTGTTGAACCTTTTTAAAGGTGTTTACATCAACTTTATATGAACGTCAATAACAGGTTGACTTGTTACTCTAATTTTAGTGTTTATACGTAAGTAAAACCGCTTATTTTTTTTGAGTTTATTAAAGCCAGCAGTCGATGTAGCGCTATTGCGTGAAATTACTTGATGTACGTTTTTTGCGATAGAAAATTCCAAAGAAATTGATCGGCATAATTATTAATGTCAAAACTTTTGTTCTCCCAAAAAAAATGTACACAGAACAAATTATTCCTCCCAAGCGCCTATCCATACTGTCTTCTGGGCTTAGTCGAGTAGAAAAATTTTAACAGTAGGTCAGATTACTACACCAACTGAAAATACTCAACCCATTAATTTTTACAGAAAAATAATTTGACTACTGTCAGTACTAGCAGTTAAATATATCTTCAACTCATAACAGAAGTAGCAAACTCATCAGTAAAGGTGATATTTTTACTTATGCCCATTCAATATACCCTTTTAAAACAGCATTCAAAGCTTTTAAATTTAGAGCATTCAAGCTTGGATATAACGTCTACAATAATTTCAGTGTAATCCACGCAAATCTTACACCTTTTTATGGATAACCCGATGCTGCTCAAGTCCACAACCCGGCATATCCGCATTTTTGCAGGTGAAATTGACCGGGATGGCGATTTAGTTCCTAGCCAACAAGTCTTAACCTTAGATGTTGACCCAGATAACGAATTTAATTGGAATGAAGATGCACTGCAAAAAATTTATCGAAAATTTGATGAACTAGTAGAAGCATCTAGTGGTGCAGACCTCACAGACTATAACTTGCGCCGTGTGGGGTCAGACTTAGAGCATTATCTGCGATCGCTTCTGCAACTCGGCGAAGTCAGCTACAATCTTTCTGCCCGTGTTACTAACTACAGCATGGGCGTCCCTCAAGTTGCCATTGACGATAAACAATAACCCGCATTTCTCACAAGCTTGAGGGGCTTCAGAGGCAGAGGGGCAGACGGGAAAGAACTTGTTGTACGAGAACTCTCCTCTGCTCCCCTGCCACCAACAGCAGTCCTCAAGAGATTTTTAGAGTTACTGCATTTATCAAGTACTTTTGCCAAAATTAATATTTGCTATTCTTAATTCTTAATTAAAGTTAATTCTTGCTATCCTATTTATAAACTAAATAAATACCAACATTATCTGCCTGTTAATGATGGGATAATTTACCAAAAGCAAATCGCGCAGTTATGCTTGGGTTATGCTGTGGTGACAGGGTTGGAGTTAGTTGCTTTGGCGATGGAGAGTCACAGGGCAATAGAAGCTATGATTAGGCTGTAGGGTTGAGTTGGGAGCGTATTTTTTGGATCGGATAAATATTAGCACCTGCTGTCCGTCAGCTAAAATCATCATCTAAAGTCTGGGTATGTCAAGTTTAAGAAAGATGAGCGGTCTAGATTGTCCCTACTAATGCTATTAAAGAAATTGCCAATCGCTGATCGGTGCGAAAACTATGGAAAATGACGCGGCAACGCTCTACTGTCCAAACGAAAATTGTCAGGCTGCCAACCCCCTGATTCACAAGTTTTGCCAGCGATGTTCCACGCCCTTACCCAAAAATTATCTCTGGGCTGTGGTAGATAGCCCAAGTGTGGGTAGCCCTGGAGAAATATTAGCCGATCGCTATTTAATCCTTGATAAATTTGTTCTTTTAGATACGAAGCCCGGTTTATTAGCGCTAACGCCTGAGTTAGATAATTTGCAGCCTCTAAAAGCGTACCTGAGACTGATTCCCTACCGTTTACACGTACCGCAGGTATATGGAGTGCTTTTTGTTGCTGACGGATCTTCGCACCGAGAAATATTACTCTTAGAAAAACCGCCACTATTACTAGATGACACTACCCAACAAGTACATTTGGGAAGCGAGTTAACCACCGCTTGGCGTGATGCAACATCAATGCGCCAACTAAATTGGTTATGGCAAATAGCTCATCTGTGGCAACCTCTGGTAAGTGAAGGTGTTGCTTCTAGCTTACTTGACTCTGATGTATTACGGGTAGAAGGATCGTTAGTACGTTTGTTGGAATTGCGTTTTGACAGCGCCACATCACCAGAATTGCCCCAATTAGGTGAATTTTGGCAGCAGTTGGTCAGCACTGCCAAACCAGCGATCGCAGAATTTGTTAATAGCGTTAGCCTTGCTTTAATTCAGGGAGAGATTAATTCAACCGATCAATTAGTCGGAGTTTTAGATCGGGGACTGGCTGGGTTAGGGCGATCGCAAACACCCACGATCCAAATTATCACCAAAACCGACACCGGGCCAAGTCGTCAACGTAACGAAGATGCCTGTAGCCCTCCTAGTGGAACTCTAGTGAGCAAACCACCCCAGCCAACAGCTTTAGCAATAGTCTGTGATGGCATCGGTGGACACGAGGGCGGCAATGTCGCCTCAAATTTAGCCATTGAAACCATCCAGCAGCAGGTACAACAACTCACAAAGGTTCCCTACGACCACATAGATCCTTCACTGCTGCTGAATGACCTAGATAAGGCAGTGGCAATGGCCAACGACAAAATCAGTCAGCGCAATGACGGTGAAAATCGCCAAGGGCGTCAACGTATGGGCACGACTTTAGTCATGGCATTGCCTGTTGCTCATGAAATGTACATTACCCACGTTGGCGATAGTCGTGCCTATTGGATTACACGCCACGGCTGTTATCAAGTTACCCTCGATGATGATGTCGCCTCCCGCGAAGTGCGACTCGGTTATGCCATTTACCGCGATGCAGTACAACAGAGTGCGGCTGGTTCTCTAGTCCAAGCTTTGGGGATGGGGTCTAGTACTTCATTGCATCCCACATCGGGACGGTTTATGCTCGATGAAGATGCTGTTTTTCTGCTCACATCCGATGGTTTGAGTGACTTTGATCGGGTGGAGGAGTACTGGGAAACAGAAATTTTGCCGATTTTAGTTGGGGAAGCAAATATAGCAACTGTTGCCGATAGATTAATCGAAATAGCTAATACTAAAAATGGACACGATAACGTCACCGTCGCTTTAGTTCACTATCAAGTCCAATATTGGGAACCAGAAATCACCATCCAAGCAGTGATTCCCCAGAGTTATTCTGCCAAAACTGTTGATTTAGCATCCAGGGCGACAGATGCGACAGTTTTAGGCAGCCCAAACCATAAAACTCAGGTGCTTCCAGACACTGAACATGCTAAAACTCGTCAATTCCCCCTACAGTGGATAGTTCCATTATTATTTGTGGTAGCAGCAGGTTTTTTAGGATTGTTTGTCAAGCAACTGCGATCGCCATCAGGGGCTTCTCCAATTTTTTCCAATCCATTACAAACTCAAAATCCTAGCATCGAAGCGACACCTACAGTGCGATCGCTAGCTAATCTTTCTCCTGGTTGGGTAATTAAAACCAATAATGACATCTCTTTGGGAAACAACCAATCACTCCCTGGTGGGACTTTTTTAGAAGTTATTGAGAAAAAATCAAATCCAAATCCTGCTTCTGGCAGTTTTTTGCTGTCTATGCGAGTCTGTGCCAATAATAAAAGTACCCAAACTCCAGCTAATCCTAATAACCCAGCTGTAACTACCTCAGTGCCACCAAATTCAAAACCTTTACCAGCAACAGTATTGCTAAACTCCTCCCAAGTCAATCGTTTTGGCGTTGTTTTACAATCAGACGCACCAAATCCATGTAGAACTGTTACGCAACCGCCAGTTACCGAACCATCTGACACCAGTTCAACTTAATCAAATACTCGATAAACTGGTAAAAACCTGGAATAATAACAGGTAACAATTAGAGTAAAAAACTTACAAGGTCAAAAAAGTAGAAAATTTTCACTTTGGATAATTGTTATTTGAAATTATTTTTTTTAGCTTTTAGTTTAATGAATCCATGCAATCCCTGAATTTGGCGATCGCCCGTCTCGTAAATACTGGCACTGACAACTTCGCCATTTGGGTGGTCAAGGCTCCGTATCCCAGTGGCTACGTTTTACGTGACTGTGTATGGCCTGTTGAACTAACCCAAATCTGGCAAGAATGGCAGCAGATGTTTGCTGGTCATGGTCGCCTAGATATTTCCCCAAACTCAACATCTCAAAAGGCCAACCCATTCCCTATAGATTGGATTTCACCCCCTTCAGGGCAAACTACTGGCCCCTACAGCAGTCGTCTGATGCAATATTTGGGAATGAATTTATGGCGCTGGGTATTCGACGGGCAAATTCTTGGTAGTCTAGAACGCAGTCACGGTATGGCTATGGGTGAGCATACACGTTTGCGCTTTCAACTAGAAATTCGCGACCCGGATCTGATCGCTTTCCCTTGGGAAATTATGCAGCGCCAGCCTGGTCAATCGGCGATGTCTCTGTCGCAAGATTTACTATTTAGTCGCACCACCACCGAAGTCGACGCGTTACCGTATTTGCGAACTGACCAAGCTTTAAATATCCTGCTGGTTTTAGGTCATGATGACAAACTGCAACTAGAACAAGAAGCCGCTATCTTACAGCAAGCTCTTGCAGATACGCCTGGTAATGCCCAAAGATATGCACCTTGTATAGTGAATCAACTCATCCAACCAACTCCACAACAGTTGATTGATCAATTAGAAACCAAAGAATACAATATTTTCTTTTACGCTGGACATGGTTTGCCAGACCCAGACGGAGGGTTACTGTTTTTGCGACCAGATATGCCCCTCAATGGCATAGAATTGGCGCAAGTATTGACCCGTACAGGTGTAAAACTAGCAGTTTTTAACGCCTGTTGGGGCGCACAACCAGCTGCGATCAATCATCAAGCTATCCCTGCCAGCAGTTTAGCAGAAGTATTGATTCGTCATGGAGTACCTGCGGTTTTGGGGATGCGCGATGAAATTGCTGACCACGAAAGCCATAGTTTTATTCAAGCCTTTACCGAAGCTTTGCGATCGCACAAGCCAATTGATGAAGCCGTAGCACAGGCTAGGCAAGAGTTGTTAACACTGTATAAATTTAATCAACCTGCTTGGACTTTGCCTGTTCTCTACCTGCATCCAGATTTTAATGGCGAACTCATTAAGAATCTGGATGAAGGTATTACGGAACTACCAGATACAGCCATTCCTGATGCAGGTTCCTCGCTTCCAACTGCAAGTTTACGATCGCTCACTCCCAAAGGTAAAACCTGGTTACTGCGTTATGGAGTTACCCGCATCGGCCGCACGAGAGACAATGATATCGTCATCCCCGAACCATCTGTATCCAAACGCCACGCCGAAATCTTTTGCCGCAACACTCTTACTGATGCTACACTGATGCGAACTTATTATTTGCAAGATTTTTCCACCTATGGGACAACCTGGTTTTTAGGTCCTAATGGCTGGCAACAAATCCTCCGAGAGGAAGTCCCTTTGAAATCGGGAATGCAGTTAAAGTTTGGAAGTGCTAGAGGTGAAACCTGGGAGTTTGTGATTGAAGACTCCTAGCAGAGCTATTATTTAAACGAATTTGAGTCTTTAGCATCAGCTTTTAAAATCTGGTTTTTTTGGAGAAAAAATCAACTTTTTTTGCGGAAATCTCCTCTGAGAACTTGTAGCTGTCAATACCACCAAATAATCATCAGGTAACAAAATATGGCTCACAAAATTAATGGCTCAGACGCTTTCTCTTCTTTGCCATCTCAAGTAGATTTAGAGTTATTAGAAGCGTTACTAGAACCAGAGGATGCTAACTATCCCTGGAATCCAGGTGATGATGAATCAGAAGCTTATTTTCAGGAACTAGAACAACAGTTCAGCATGGAAGATTTGCAGGGCGTTGAACTAATGAGGCGATCGCAAGATTTTTACGGACATCTAGATACACTTTGGTCTAGTATTAATTCTACGCTTGACCATAATGATAACCGACAACAGGCAGTAGTGCTTAACCTTCAAGAAACATTACGTACTAATTTTTCCGCCTGTGTCCCCCAAATATTGCTCAACACCATTGCCACCAAAGCTGCTGAGATATTTGCGGCTCGCCAATTAATCAGCGAGCAACTGGTTGAGTGCGTTCAGACAATACTACCAACTTGGGGAACAGAGGATTTGATCGTTTTGGCTCGTCCTTTTGCTTACGCTATGCGAAGTAGCGAATCGCAAAACCCGGTATCTGCACTCAGTAATCTTCAAAATAGCGAGTGGACAGCTTTATCAGAAGTAGATAAAGCAAAGGTTAGTTTAGCGATCGCTTCTTATGCTTTTACTGAACTTAACAAGTCTCAACCTGAACTATGAATGGTGAATGGGGACTAGGGAGTAGGGAATAAAAAAGTTTTTATTACAGGTTGTGTTCGTGTAACTCGCGCTTTGCGTTCACTTTATTCAGAGGTGTCTTTTGCAAAGATGTTGGTTTCCCTTACGCAAAGATATAGAGTCAAAAATCAAGACTTTTGCAAGAAGAAATTTAATGATTTTTATTTTTGTAAGTATATTTACCCCATAATAAGTTAAAAGGTACGCTGATTTTCAAATTAGGCCATCTATCTTAAGAGGTAAATACTCAAGTATTGGTCATTGGTCATTGGTCATTGGTCATTGGTCATTGGTCATTGGTCATTGGTCATTTGTCATTTGTCAGGAATTATTATTCTCATCCTGCTCCCAAGATGAAGTTAAAAGTCAAAAGTTAAAGGGCAAGCATAGAGCTGATCAAGTCTTAATTCTTTTCTTTTTACTTTTAGCTTTTGACTTAGTAGCCCCTGCTCCCCTATTTTGGCCCAAGAAATCGGGTAGCAAAATTTTGCGATCGCGTTGGTGACAGCGCCCGTGCCTTGAGAATTGCCGCCATCAAAAAGGCATAAGATAACACTCCAACAACTACCAACAGTAAGGCATTGATTGACCCTGTAGCATTCCAGAGAGCGTGGAGCGCAGAGGCACTCAGATAACCAATAGACAGAATTTGCCAACTTCTACTAGGTTTGAGGACAGCCAACCCGACAAAATAACCCAGGTAGCCACTATAAGCCATGTGTCCGGCTACAGAGCCTAAAATTCGCGGAATTAACAGTTGTAAACCTGCCAGTTGACCAGCAGCCCCTATACCCACCTGTTGCGTGACATTTTGAGTGATATCAGGCACATACTGACCGAGGGTTTCCAAGAGAGTGAAGCCAACGGCAGAAGCCGTTCCCAGGAGAATACCATCTAGAGGTTCCCAGATGCCGATGCGTTCTCGCCAAGGTGAAGACAACATTCTACCGATGGCAAAAGCCCCTAGTACAGGTAATGCCTTGAGTAATTCCTCCATTAACCCAGCGCCAAAAAACATCCGCACCAGTAACTCTGTGAAGGTGATAGATTCTTGGGGTGTGGGCAAGCTTCCAGGCAGAACGCCGCGAAATACGAAGATAAATAGATCCAATAGTGGACTGAGCAAAATCAGGATTGTACCCACTGACGTAGCCATTAGCACCCACCAAGGCTTCTGTTTACCGCAAAGTTGGTAAACAAAATAGTAGGCAGCGAAAGCGATGTAACTTGCTACAATCACTTGATTAGCTTGTGGCCGACCGACTGTAGCGAACATCAGCACCACAAAAATTACGGTCAGTATTCCCGGTACAAGGTAAGCTTTGCTAGTTAAATCTTTACCAGTGGAAATAATCGGAAAAAGCTGGGTGAAGCTAACAGAATCTGGCTGCTTTAATTGCGTGTGGTTGTGGTAGTTCGTCGCCGAAGGCAGTGGTGTAACTTGGTTCAGTGTCGTCGCCGGAGTCAGTGAGGTATACTCGTATTCAAAAATGTATTGCGGCCCATCAGCACCTAGAGAAATGCGATCGCCCGGGTGCAATTCCTGACATTCATATAAGCGTTGTCCATTCAAATAAGTGCCATTAGCACTATTCAAGTCACAAAGCACCCAGCTAAATTTGCTATCTGGGGATGGAGAAAGGGGACGAACCACTGCATGACGACGAGATACCATTCGGTACATCATGGCATCCAAGACAACTTGGCAGCTGGGGTCGCGTCCAATTACCATCTCTTTACTGGGGGGCAGCGAGTAGCGAGATTCTGCTCCCAAAGCTGCCCCATTACCAGACACTAGCCGCAGAAATGCATTATGTCTTGCGTTTTTGCCTGTCATCGATAAGAAGTGCGTTTCTAAACTAATTCTTCACATAATTTGGCAGCAGGACTAACCTTAGCCACATTAGCAGCAGCATTGCTAAATCCACTATAGCTTCACTTACTGCTAAGAAATTTAAAATTATTGATGCAAAATTTGAAATTGTTTCACCTCATGTAAAGAAGTATTCCATTTGCTGAGAGTTTGTCCTCAAACTGGCTTGTTACGAGGATAAATCAGATTGTCTCAATGCTGTACTTTTGACATCGTAGCTGCAAATTAAACTCACTGCAATTTATTAAAAAATAGTATTTTTTACTGCATTTAGTTCCATTTCAAAAATATATAATTTTCAGTCGTCTGTTGTTAATTGTTTTTGCCAAAGCTCTTTTGGTGTTGGAAGTAGGGGAAGAAACTGTTATGAAGATTGAAGCAAAAGATTTCCGGTATCTTGTCTCAAACAACTGTAGTCAGTTCTGGGTGTTCAATCTTAGTTCCAAGTACTGTGAGGAATTCTGCTAGCCAATGCGGGTGAGCAGGCCAAGCTGGTGCTGTCACCAAGTTACCATCAACTATTGCCCGATCGACAGAGATATCAACATAGATCCCTCCAGCACTCCTGATATCTGGGCTACAAGCAGGGTAGCCAGTACATCTCTTACCTTGCAGTACATCAGCAGCTGCCAATATCTGCAAGCCGTGGCAGATGGCAGCAATCGGTTTATTCGCTTGGGCAAAGTGACGGGTGATTTCTAATACTTGCTGATTCAGGCGGATGTATTCTGGTGCTCGTCCTCCGGGAATGACTATGGCATCGTAGGTTGCGGCTTCTACTTCTGCAAAGGTAGCATTTAAAGTAAAATTGTGTCCGGGTTTTTCGCTGTAAGTTTGGTCTCCTTCAAAGTCATGAACTGCTGTCCGCACCTTATCGCCAGCTTTTTTGTCGGGGCAAACTGCATGGACAGTGTGGCCTACCATTTGCAACGCCTGAAAAGGAACCATTACTTCATAGTCTTCTACATAGTCTCCAACAAGCATCAAAAGTTTCTTTGCAGCCATATTTTTTTACCCTCATCTTTTGTCAATAGTTGTTTATAGTGCTTGCCAGGTGCGTAACGTGAAGTAAATATTGAAATCACTCTGGCAATTCATGGAGAGGAGAGATAAACCTCTGTTTTATGCAGATGAGGTACAGCTTAACCCCACTTTTATTGGAAAACGCTATATAAAGTAAATATTAGTTTAGAGTCAGCTATTTTAGGCGTTAGCATCCCCATGAATTTTTGATACATTACAACACATTTAGTTTTGTAATGTCATTAGACCGAAAAGTTTTCCAGAAGCCTCATCAGTCCTTCATTTGCACTTAGGAGTACAAAGAGCTAAAATTAGCTTTTAATCTGCCTTTCAAAAACTTTTGTTGTGGGTGAACGAATAGAGCGATGTCTACGACAAGCCCCTAAGAGCGTCTACGCAAAACTGTCATAGGACATTAATAGACGATGAAACCTAGACACAAAGAGACTTTTCACCCAGTCCCCATTACCCCTTATCCCCAGAGGGGACCCCACCATCCCCAGTCCCCAGTCCCTTGCTATAACAGTAGACCAAAAAGGTTTGCGATGCCTGCGGCGGGCGTAGCCATCGCTCTGTAAATTTTTTCTTTTAAAGACTATTGTCTAATTAAAACAGATGAAATTCTGCGATCGCTCTAGGAAAATTTTTGTTTTCATGTCCTGGGTGGCTGAGTTTAATCAAGGCAAAACGCTGTAAGGGTGTTAAACCTGCCCAATTTTGCTGTGTTAGAGTTACACCTATTTCCTGAGCTTTTTCCTGAAGGCTAGCTGGTACAGTGGCAGAGTCTAGCCATGCAGGATGAGGCTCAATGGGCAATTTTGTAGCTGGTATACCTGTGCGTTGTATGATTAATTGCTCGATATACTCGCGGTAAGACTGAATTTCCGTTTCTGTAGTGCAAGGTAATTCCACTAAAGCTTGACGCTCATCTGTCGTCATTTGATTCCAATCAGACAATTTTAGCTTGATGCCACAGGTATCTAATTTACAACGCACCTGCATGGGGATGCAGCGCAGGGAATCAACAAAGTCTGCTTCAAATTGAAAGAAATCTGTCATAAGAAAGTATTTAAAATTAGCTCATTATGCTGTCGCTTTCTGCCTAGTTGTTGAGCGTAGTCGAAACACTGCCCCCTTGAATTAACTTGCATTTTTGGAATTACTGAGACGAATTATCAAATAACTAATTGATAAGGCAAGAATAGCTATACCTAGACCAATTATATCAATACCTCCAATTTTTTCTAAATCAAGAATAATAATTTTTCTGGCAACAGCAATTAAAGAAGTAACAATAACTAATTCAACTTGAAAAACATGCCTTCGTAAATATGCTGTAATATTTTCTAAAATTTCTAAAGCGATTAAAATATTCAAAAATAGCCCAAATATTTTATATAATGTTGTGTTAAACTTGGCGTAAGGGGTTGTAAATAACTCTTTGACAATAAATATTCCCAAATCTCCGATCGCTACCAAAATTACGATCACCATAAAAATAGATAGAACTTTAGAAACTAGCACCTCTATGTTTTCAACGATGTGCATGAAGTTCTCATCTTTGGTAGCCCCTAGAATTTCCCTCAGTAACTTTTTCATTCGCTGCACCCAATTTTTAAATAAAAGAAAATCCCATAGATAAATCTAAAGGATTAAGAATAATTCGTAATTCGTAATTAAGTTTTGCAACTCTTTGACCTTGCCAAAAAACTTGCTGATGACCGAATAATTACTAATTCGTAATTAATGGACAGAGTATAACTCTAGTAAAACCTATAATTACTAGAATTTCACTTCTCTAAATATACTAATTGGTAACAGTCAAAATTAGAGAGTTAGAAAAAATGATAATAACTATTGACTATTGATTATTGACGAAATTACCTATTGCTGGTTATAAATTACTACTTTTGATCTCCACTTTGCAGCTTACCATTGTGAAGACTGGAGTTGATAATCTTTGATGGGAACCTCCACCGAAATTGGTATTAATTGCACAGCACAGGCTTTTAATTCTGGTTGCAGCGAATCGGGGCAAGATTCTGGATGGGTGAGGGCGTTGGCTTCGGCATTATCTGCCCACAGCGAACCCCAGTGCATAGGGACAAAAACTGTACCAGGCGCGATCGCTTTTGTCACTTTAGCAGGAAACTTTGCTTTACCCCGACGCGATCGCACTTCCACATACATACTATCGACAATACCTAACCGAGCAGCATCACGGGGATGAATTTCGATAAACGGTTCGGGATGCATTTTAGAAATTTTTTCAATTCGACCGGTGCGTGTCTGCGTATGCCAGTGTCCGTAAAGTCGTCCATTAGTTAGCACAAACGGATAATTTGGATCTGGTGGTTCTGCCAATCCCTTGGAGTAATATGCCCCAAATCGAGCGCGTCCGTCAGGGGTGTGGAAGTGGAGATTGGTGTAGAGGCGTTTGGAGTTAGGAGTTTGGAGTGAGGAGTTTGGAGTTTGGAGTGAGGAGTTTGGAGTGAGGAGTGAGGAGTTTGGAGTTGAAGATTCTAATTCATAACTCCTAACTCTTAACTCATCACTTTTTTCAGGATGAGGCCATTGAGTCGGGCCTTCTGCTTGCAATTGCGCATGACTGATACCTGTCATATCGCAGGGGCGATTTTTAGTTAATTTGACAAACTCAGCGTAAACTTCGGCGGAGTTAGCAAAGGCAAATTCTTTCTCAAAACCTAATCTACGTCCAACTTCGGCAAAAATTTCCCAATCGGCTTTCGCTTCTCTTGGCGGTTGGCGAAATGCTGAACACAGAGTTACCATCCGTTCGGAATTTGTCATCACGCCAGTTTTTTCACCCCACTGGGCTGCTGGTAGTAAAATGTGAGCGTAGGTAGAGGTTTCTGTGGGATAATATGCGTCTTGGTAAATAGTGAAAGGCGATCGCAACAATGCTTTTTTAGTCCGCTCTAAATCTGGCATACTCACAGCTGGGTTGGTAGCCGCAATCCATAGTAACTCTACAGCGCCATTTTCTAAGCCAGTAATCATGTCCCAAGCACTTAAACCGGGATTGGGCGAAATTTGTCCTGGCTTGAGTCCCCAAAACTCTTCAACTTCTGCACGGTGCTGAGGATTTTTCACCGTCCGATAACCTGGTAATAAATGCGCCAAACCTCCGGCTTCCCGACCTCCCATCGCGTTCGGCTGACCAGTCAGGGAAAAAGGGCCAGTTCCAGGTTTGCCAATCTGTCCAGTCATCAGGTGCAGGTTAATGATCGTTCTTACCTTAGCCGTCCCTTCTGAGGATTGATTCACACCCATTGACCACAAAGACAGTACTCGCTGTGATTGACCCCATAAGCGGGCTGCTGTTTCTAAATCTTCAATACTGATCCCACATTGACGAGCCACCACTTCTGGCGGATAGTGGCGAATCACCTCAGCATAAGCCGGAAAGTTGCTGGTGCAGTCGTCCATGAACATCGTATCAATGTAGTTCCAGCGCATCAACAAGTGAGCGATGCCGTTCAATAAGTCGATATCTGTACCGGGACGAATCGCTAAATGCAAATCAGCGGCTTCTGCAGTTGGTGTACAACGGGGATCAACCACAATCATTTTGACTTTGCGGTTCTTTTTGTGATACTTCTCCAGTCGATTGAAAACGATGGGGTGACATTCGGCTGTATTAGTACCAATTAGAAATGCACAGTCGGTTAACTCCAAGTCATCGTAACAGCATGGCGGCCCATCGGAACCAAAGCTTTGAATGTATCCAGCCACCGCACTAGACATACATAAGCGAGAGTTGGCATCAAAATTATTAGTACCCAGACAGCCTTTCATGAGTTTCTGGGCTATATAATAATCCTCGGTTTGAAACTGACCGGAACCATACATACATAAGGCTTCTGTCCCTTGGGTGAAGCGGATAGTTTGAATGCGCTGCGTGATGATATTAAAAGCTTCATCCCAACTAACGCGCCGAAACTCTTGATCTAAGGAGTCTCGCACCATTGGGTAATGTAATCTATTTTTATCTAAAGATTCTGCGATCGTTGCACCTTTGACGCAAACCATACCCTGGCTGGATGGATGGGCTTTGTCACCCCGCACCCGCCAAGTTGGATTTCCTTGGCTATCTCGATTAGTTGCTTTGCCAAGTTGGGCTGGAGGTGAAACTTCTAAACCACAGCCAACACCACAGTAGGGACAGAGAGTTTTGGTAAATTCACTCATGGCAGTTGTACCATTTTGTTATTTTGATTTTGCAACCTCAGATGTAGCGACGAGGCTCAGATCCCCGACTTCTTCAAGAAATCGGGGATCTTTTTGTTTACTCTTCAGTTGATTATTCTTCAGTTAAGAAGATAGGGTTTTTCCTTGCGGTTTCTGGTAATTCACCTTCAAATGCAGTGGCAAAGGAACTTTTTGGTTCTTTGAGGAAAAAGGCACACATAAAAGCGCAGACTAGTGCAGCTAAACCCATTGTGGAAAATAGTGTTGGAGCATCAGTTAAGCTGAAAATTGTCAGGTAAACTACGCCGCCAAAATTACCGTAAGCTCCCACATTACCGGCAATTTGTCCAGTGGCTTCTTTCTTAATTAGGGGGACGATGCTATAGGTTGCACCGCAGCCAGCTTGGGCAAAGTAAGCGGCAAACATTGTAACTGCGATCGCTAGCGGAATGGGCCAGCTACTACTAATAAAATGTGCCATCAAATAGCTAACACCAATGCCAGCACTGATAATTGTCATTGTCCACTTACGGGAGTTAAATTTATCAGAAATTAAACCACCACTAGGACGAGAAATCAAATTTAAGAATGGATAGGTAGCAGCAATCATTCCAGCGACAACATGTTCTAAAGCAAAAGTTTTTTCAAAGAATGCCGGGAGCATGGAAACAACTGCCAATTCGCTGCCAAAGTTAGTTATATAAGTGAATTCGAGTAAGGCTACTTGACCAAATTGAAAGCGTTCAGATGGAGCGTAGGTTTTTCTACCAATTAGAAGTTCTCGATTTATCTGCCAAGCTTTGTAACTTTGGTAAGCAAATAATCCTGCTAATAGTAACCAAGTCAGATACATTTGGCTCAAAGTTAAAAAGTGAATGTTCTTTTGTTCCAAACGCCAAGCTAATAAACCCAAGGCAAAAATTAAACCAAAATTTGAGAGAATCATCGCCCAAAAACTTTTGACGCTGGTTACTTCTAAAGCTCCATTTTTCTTTGGTTTCTTATAGACTTTACCTGTGGGCGTATCTTGGACACTGTTGTAATAAATTACGCCGTAGATAGCTGCAATAATCCCTGTAAATGCGATCGCAAACCGCCAGTTAGAAGCACCACCAGCGAAAAAGCTTGTAGAAACTGCAATTATCGGCAAGGCAAATTCTGCACCAAAAGCCCCAAAGTTACCCCAACCGCCATAAATACCTTGGGCAATTCCCATCTCCTTCGGCTGAAACCATTCGGCTACCATGCGGATACCCACAACAAACCCAGATCCGACAATTCCCATCAGCAAACGACTGATGACTAGTTGATTAAAATCTTGCGCAAGCGCCGTTGCCAAACAGGGAATAACCGCAAACATCAGCAGGATTGAGTAGGTGATTCTGGGGCCAAAACGATCCAGAAGCATCCCAATAATTAGTCGTGCAGGAATTGTGAGGGCAAGGTTACAAATGCCTAAAGTTTTGATTTGTTCTGGTGCTAGATGTAGTTCTCTGCCAATGGTTGTAGCGAAGGGGGCAAAGTTAAACCAACAAACAAAGGTGAGAAAGAAAGCAAACCAAGTCTGATGTAATATCCGGTAGCGATCGCTAAATGAAAATAAGTTTTTAAGCATTCTAATCTTTCTAATTGAATAAAATACAGAGAAGATGAGCCTTTGAACTCGGAAGTTGCACCTTTTAACTCGAAGGTTGAGCCTTTTATCTCGGAAGTTGCACCTTTTATCTCGGAAGTTGAGCCTTTGAGCTCGGAAGTTGCACCTTTGAGCTCGGAAGTTGCACCTTTGAGCTCGGAAGTTGCACCTTTTATCTCGGAAGTTGAGCCTTTTAACTCGGAAGTTGCACCTTTGAGCTTGGAAGTTGCACCTTTTATCCCGGAAGTTGAGCCTTTAAGGTTGAAGTATGAGTTTTGCCCAATGCCCAATGTCCCATGCCCAATGCCCAATCAGTTACTAACTACTAAGGTTTCGTGCTTGAGTTTTGCCCCAAAGTTTTTGATGAGTAAGTCTTGTAATATTGGCTGCAAGTCTTCGCATGGTATGCCTTTGGTGACGCAAGTTCCCAAATGAGCGTCTTTGCCAACTTTGCCACCCATATATATGTCAACGCCTTCCAAGGTTTTGCCATTTTTGCGAGTTTTAGTTCCCATCAAGCCGATGTCTGCAACTTGGGGTTGTCCGCAGGAGTTGGGGCAACCTGTCCAGTGAATTCGCACTGGATTGGTGAAGGTTAACTCTTCTTCTAGGGCTTTAATCATCGCCAGGGCGCGGTTTTTGGTTTCGATGAGGGCAAAGTTGCAAAATTGTGCGCCTGTGCAAGATACTAGCGATCGCGTCAGCAAAGCTGGAGCAATAGAAAATCTTTCCAGCAAAGACTCTGTTAAAAATGTTGCTAGACGCGAGTCAGCTATATTCGGGATAACAATGTTTTGCTCAACTGTAAAACGAATTTCACCAGTGCCGTAAACTTCTGCTAGACGGGCAATTTCAAACATATCTTCGGCATACAACCGACCGACAGGAATGTGTAAACCTGCGTAATTTAATCCTGCTTGTTTTTGTTTATATACCCCGATGTGGTCGCGTTTTTCCCAGTCGATTTCGTCTTTTGCTGCTGCGGATATTAATGATTTACCCAAACGGCTTTCTACTTCTGCTCGAAACTTTTCTAAACCCCATTCATCGATTAGCCACATCAAGCGCGATTTTTGCCGATTAGCACGCGGGCCATGGTCTCGAAATACTTCCAAAACCGCTCTACATACAGCTACCACATCTTCTGGAGCCACCCAAGCATTCAAAGGAATCGCCGCCTCACAGCGTTTAGCTGAGAAAAAGCCACCCACAAGGATATTGAAGCCAAAGACTGGAGATGAGGGAGATGAGGGAGATGATATTTGTTTACTTGCTTCCCCTGCTCCCCCTGCTCCCCCTGCTCCCCCTGCTCCCTCATCTCCCCCACTCCCCACTCCCCATTCCCCACTCCCTTCCTTAAATGCTGGCACAAAAGCCAAATCGTTAATTTCAGCATGAACTGAATTGTCTCTTCCACCTGCGATCGCAATATTAAACTTCCGTGGTAAGTTGCTAAATTCTGGGTTTCCTTCCCCTTTATTGGTGAGCATATCTTGAATTTGCTGTACCAACTCTCGCGTATCGTACAACTCATCTGCATCTAACCCCGCCACAGGATCGCCTGTAATGTTGCGGACGTTATCCATCCCTGACTGGACGCTGGTTAAACCAACTGCGTGAAATCTATTAAAGATATCTGGTAAATCTTCAATCCTAATCCCCCGTAATTGAATATTCTGTCTCGTAGTAATATCAGCGCAACCATCATCACCGTAACGCTGCACTACTTGGGCCAAAACACGCATCTGGCTGCTTGTGAGAATACCATTAGGCATCCGCAACCGCATCATAAACTTGCCTGGGGTAACTGGGCGAAAAAACACGCCTACCCATTTGAGTCGATGATCGCGATCTGTTTCGTTCATCGCCTCCCAACCCAAGGCGGCAAATTTCTCTATCTCACTCTTGATGGCGAGTCCATCTTTTTCTGCTTTTAATTTCTCGAACTTATTAAGACTAGTGGTAGTTGCTGTGTCTGTCATAAAGCTGAATCTCGTTGCAAATTACTGATATGATCGGGAACTGTGGTCGTAATTTCCCAATACCAATCAATCCGTAGTTACATCAGATGCTGTATCTACGAGGGTTAGGGAATAAAAACTTAATCTTTAACTACGGCTGATTATTTTTACTCAAGAACATTCCAACGCGAAACTTCAAATCCGTGGTTAGTTAAGGAAAACTTGTCGCCATTTACATCTTGGGAATTTGTCAAGCAGGTTTAGATAATGTTCATGTAACAATTTCGATACTCATAACTTTAAGGCGAGATTTTTGTTAAAATCGTATAAAATGTTACGTTTTTTGGGAAACTTTGCCAAAAAAGCATGAATATTATGCATTTTTTACATTAAAGTCATCAATGAACGATGTAGAACCCTTAATCAACGGTATTTTAGATGACTGAAGTAATTTTGGATCGCCATAGATTAGATATCTTGCAAAACTTCCTAACACCCCACCCCTTAATCCCCTGCCCTCACTAAGGAGTGACAAAGCATAGCTTTGGCGAGGTGGGGTTCTTATTTGTGATTTATGCAAAAGGTCTATTAATCTAAAATCTAAAATTGAGCAGCAGATGTTAAACCGCGTCCACCTTGAAAACTGTAGTTCTTTCTGTATGAAAAGAAAAAACCCTCATCCCCCAGCCCCTTCTCCCAATATTGGGAGAAGAGGAGCCGGAAAGAAGTCCTTCTCCCTACTTGGGAGAGGGATTTAGGGTGAGGGCAAAAACTACGGTTCTCAACGTAGATGAGGTTTAGCTAAAATATTAGACATTATTTCAGCAGCTATGAAACGTCGTGATTTTATTAATTGGGTAGGTTTGGGTTGGATTGCAACTTCTCTACCTGTAGCGATCGCAGCTTGTTCTTCTCAAACAACTTCAGCATCTAAAGATTGGCAAACAGTAGGTACATCGGCAGAATTAGATAAAACAGGTCAATTGCTGGCAAAAAACTCACCTGCTGGGCCTGTGCTGGTAATCGGCACATCTAAAGCCGGAAATCTAACTGCTGTTGATCCTACGTGTACTCATGCAGGTTGCACTGTAGAATGGAAAGCTGATGCTAAAAAATTCGCTTGTCCCTGTCATGGTTCAGAATATGCAGCCGATGGGAAAGTGCAAAAAGGCCCAGCAACAGAAGCACTCAAAACTTACGCCGCCAAGATTGAGGGTAATTCGGTTGTAGTCAAGCCAACCTAGTGGAGGCAGAAGATTGATAATTCAAGCAGGGTATTGTGAGTAATATTAACCAGCTTTTGGTGCAAGCTTAGGCAGCATGTGATCCAGCTGATTGGTCATCGCTAATTCAATATAAATTGTTATCTTCATATCTTCATAATTATTTATATGAAGAGGTTAATAAGGTGTTGACAAACATCTACACGAGTTTTATTGTAAACATTGTACTTCCGCCTCCGGGCGATCGCTCAGGTTAGTAAAGCGTTTGTCCACAATATACCTCTGCCACACCCCTTGATTTTCAAAACATCCTTTAAGGTGTATATTATGGGACAAAACCAAGCTTTGTTGAATGATTGGCATATTGTTGCAGATGCAAGAGAATTACAACCTTTGACGGTTTTACCAAAGCGACTGCTCTCTGAAGACATAGTTTTATGGCACAACGGCTCTACAATATTTGCTTGGCAAGATTTTTGTCCCCATCGAGGCGCGCGTCTTTCTTTAGGAAGGATTGAAAAGGGTAATCTTGCTTGTGCCTATCACGGTCTACAGTTTAATACCGAAGGTAAATGCGTATTACTGCCCGCGACTCCTGACCAGCCGCCTCCAAATAGAGGGTTTATCAAAACTTACCATGTGCAAGAGAAGTACGGAATTATTTGGGTGTGTATGGGTACACCAAAACGGGACATTCCACACTTTCCACAGTGGGAAGATTCAGCTTCTCGTAAGATTCTATCTGGTCCTTATCGAATCCAAGCAAGTCCTTTTCGTGTACTAGAAAATTTTATAGACCCTGCACATTTTCCCTTTGCTCATCATGGTACATTTGCGACATCAAATCATCCAGAAATAATTTTTGATGAATTGAAAGCAAGTAGTAGTGGGATTTGTTTGGATTTTAAGTTCTGGTTCAAAGATTTCTTAGTCGAAAACAATGAAGATGTTGTTGTAACTTTACTTCCTTGCCGATATGAAATTTTTCATCCTTTGGTTGTATATTTTCAAAATGGTATTGGGACAAATGATTACCTCAGTATTTACTGTGCTATAACACCAATCGATGAGAATGAAAGTCAGCTATGGTTGCTTTTTGGAGTAATGTTTGGTGAAGATGTTACTGATGCGAGTTTTCTAGAATTTCAAGCCGCAATTTCCAAGCAAGATACTCGAATAATTGAATCACAACGTCCTCAACATTTCTCTCTAGATTCACAAAAAGAAATACATCTGCCAAGCGATAGACTATCCCTCGCTTACCGAAAATGGCTTTTTGAACAAGGGATTCTAAATTCAAAGGTACAATACCGGACTTGATATTTCCGCAACAGTGTTTTGCCCATCTTCTAAGTTTGAAATATGTAAGGTAATCCTGTGAGGATATTGTTCCTACAGTTTTGGCATCAGAATGTTTATATCAGTTGTAGTCAAGCCAGCTTAGACAATTCAAAATTTAAAAATTCTCGTGTACTAAGCTTTCGACCTGCTGTCAGATGATAGATTAATCTCTGCTCATGAGTACTAGATAATTCAAAATTTAGGGTATTGTGAATAATATCAACCAGCTTTTAGTGCAAGCACAGGCAGCATATTATGCAGCTGATTGGTCATCGCTAATTCAAGATTTGCAACAGTTAATTTTAGGGGCAAACTCTGGACATCCAGAGATAGTTAAAAATCGAGAATATCTCCTGAAATTAGCACTTTCAATTTTAGAGATGGGGGATTTTCAACAACGTTGGGAAATTACCAAGGTGTTGACTCATCTGGGAAATATTGCTATCCCACCGCTCATTGAAATATTAGAAGATGAAGATGCAGAAGAAGAATTGCGCTGGTATGCAGCAAAGACTTTGGGCGAACTTCAACACCCAGAAGCGATCGCGTCAATAGTTGAATTGTTGAAAACTGATGAAGATGAAGAACTCAAAGCGATCGCAGCTACAGCACTGGGACAAATGGGTACTGTTGCTATTGCTTCACTAACTGAACTTCTATTAGATGAAAATACACGATTGTTAGCAGTGCGATCGCTTTGTTGTATTCGGCAACCAGAAACCATCACGCCTCTGTTAAGTGTAGTGCAAGATCCACAAGCAGCAATCCGCGCCGCCGCAATTGAAGCCATCAGCAGTTTTCATGATCAACGTGTACCGCCAGTATTGTTAAAAGCTTTGGATGATACAGCCGCCACAGTCAGGCGTGCAGCAGTGCTTGGTTTAGGTTTTCGCCCCGACTTAGACCAAGCATTAGATTTAATAACGAGACTGCAACCCAAACTTTACGACTTTAACCTTGATGTTTGTTGTGCAGCCGCAGTTACCCTTTCTCGGATGGGTAGTGATAACGCTGCCAAATACTTATTTGATTTGCTGATTTCACCCCAGACACCGATAACGCTGCAATTAGAAACCATCCGCGCTTTAAGTTGGGTAGGAACGTTATCAAGTTTGGAATATTTGCAAACAGCACTGAATCAAAGCACTTCCGAGACAGTATGGGAAGAAATTATCACAGTTTTGGGACGAGTGCAAAAACCGCAGTTAACTACACCAGCGACAGAAATATTACTGCAAATACTGCGATCCCAGCATCCAGCCACAGAAATTGCCAGCATCAAAAGTGCGATCGCTTTATCTTTAGGACAGTTAGGCGAAATGCAGGCAATTGAACCATTGATTTCGCTATTAGGCGATTCTAATGCATCGGTGAGACTACATGCGATCGCAGCACTAAAAAATTTGGATGGAGAAGCCACATATCAACATTTGCAGCAGTTAGTAAATAATGATGCAATCACACCAGATTTAAAACAAGGAATAGCGATCGCTTTAGCCGAATGGTAAATTTCAGTGTCAACTTTTAATCGCGTAGTGTCTCGTTGGCGCAGCCTCTCGTACAGAAGAGAGGACTAAAGTCCTTATTACAAACCTTTAATTATTTACGCCTTCCTATTCAGCTGACAACAAAAGTATTCCTTAAGTCTAAAGTAAGACACTCCTGGAGTATGAAGTTATAAGTTCTCAAGTGAAATAGTATTGTGAGGTATTCTTTATAGAGTCTCAACCGCTAGCAGCATCTGGCTGTTTAAAGTTTTTAGTTCTTTTATATCCAAATAACTAAAAACTAATGTCAATAAAGTAATTATATTTACTGAGATCACAATCCTGCTTAACTTAGCGATCGCTTGTGCTTCTTAGATAGATAAGTCGTTTTATCTAATTACAAATTTTAGAACGTTGAATTTTCTCACAATTATAGACTAACCTAACTTCAATGCCAAATTAATTCCTGCGATATAAGTGGTTTTACTCTTATGGTATAAGTCCGGCGAAAAGCTAACACTTATGATGCTATCTAACATTAACAAAATAATTCACAATAAGTAATTAAATAAAAAAATTAGGATAGATAGAAATAAATGTACTAATATTTATTTCGATTTTTAACAAGCAACTTTATTCGTGAGTTATTAATCCTGAAGTAGTAATTACTGATTATGAGTTATTTTGCTTAATGTGACGAATAGCGAGTTGTTGTGGTATTTTCAAATCATTTCAACTTTTTCATAAGAAGCTAAGTAAAACACTCTTCAATCTGCCTCGTGATAATTTACCTAATTTACCAGTGGATTGAAGAGACAATATTGCTTTTGTAAATCAATCAACCAGACAAATCTCGAAAATAAAAGGAACCATAAGTTATGAAGCCTTTCGATTTATCTAAAACCGTTTTAGCTACTGTATTTGCCATCAGTTTCGCTTCTGTATCCTTACCTCCTTCAGTTTCCGCCCAAAGTGGAGGCTCCGGCAGTGGAGGCTCCAGTGGTAGCACTGGAACTGGGACAACAGGCACTGGAACTGGGACAACAGGCACTGGAACTGGAACAACAGGCACTGGAACTGGGACAACAGGCACTGGAACTGGGACAACAGGCACTGGGACAACAGGCACTGGAACTGGAACAACAGGTACTGGAACTGGAACAACAGGCACTGGAACTGGGACAACAGGCACTGGAACTGGGACAACAGGCACTGGGACAACAGGCACTGGAACTGGAACAACAGGTACTGGCACAACAGGTACTGGAACTACAGGCACTGATAGCACGGGTACTGGAACTACAGGCACTGGAACAACTGGTACTGATAGCACAGGTACTGGCACAACAACAAGTCCTGGAGCTACAGGTGGTGGCACAACGGGCACTGGCACAACAGGTACTGGCATAACGGGCACTGATAGCACAGGTACTGGAACAACGGGTACTGATAGCACAGGTACTGGCACAACGGGCACCGATACCACAGGTACTGGCACTGATGCCACAGGTACTAACAGGAATACAGTGGTCACAACTTCTGAAAGAACTAGCGATCGCGGTTTCAATTGGGGTTGGCTAGGTTTGTTTGGTCTAGCCGGTTTAGCAGGACTACGTAATCGCGAAAAAGTCCGGGCTTATAGCGATCCTGATGAAGTAGCAGGTTCTCGCTCCAGAAAATAGTATTTACATTTACCACTCTAAGAGGGCACAGACGTAGTTTGTGCCCTCTATGTCTTTTGCAAATCTGACCAGAAAGAAAAAGGTACAGAGCCAATAAATTTATTTATGGGGTTTAAAATTTTTGACTTTTGACTTTTGACTTCCCCGTACCCCTGCGGGGAAGCAAGCTACGTGCAGCGTCCCGTAGGGAAGGGGCTGACGCGATCGCAGCTGTATCCGTAAGTTGTACAAAACCGACCTGACCAACGGTAACATTCAGGTAATTGAGAATCGTTTAAAGCTTCCAAAACTAAGGCTGAACTATCAGCTTCTGTAATCACACGAGAGCGCCTCAGAGCGATACCGTTAAAAATATTATCTAAAAATTTATATATTTCAGCAGAAAATAGTCAATTATTTTTTTGGCGAAATTTACCGAAAAAATCGTTGTAAAGCGCATCATTGACGACAAAGGCGGTAAAATCCGATTTACTTAAATGTAAATCAGAGAAAAAAAGCTGTAACAAACTCTACTAAATTGTGGATAAAAATCCGTTAACTTTATAAAACTGATAAATGTAATTCAGGCTACATAAAAATGCGCCTAGAGCAGTTGCAAGCCTTTCTAGCGATCGCCCAAACCGGCAGCTTTCAACAAGCAGCGCGAACATCTGGTGTTACCCAATCGACGATTAGTCGCCAAATTCAAGCATTAGAAGCAGATTTGGGGATAGAACTGTTTCACAGAAGCACTCATGCCAAACTGACGCTAGGAGGTGAACGTTTGTTACCCCGCGTCCGTAAAATTTGTCAAGAGTGGCAGACTGCTACAGAAGAATTAGCCGATTTAATCGCCGGAAAGCAACCAGAACTTTGCATTGCCGTGATTCACTCCCTATGTGGATCTTACTTACCACCAGTGTTGCAAAAATTTTGTCATGATTATCCAGATGTGCAATTGCGGGTGACTTCATTGGGAAGCGATCGCGCCCTGAAAGTCCTCAAAGATGGATTGGTAGATTTAGCAATTGTGATGAATAATCGCTTTTTAACCACCAGTAGAGAAATGGTGGTAGAAGTACTTTATGATGAACCTATAGAAGTTTTAATCGCAACCAATCATCCCCTGGCACAATATGAATGCGTCTCTTGGTCGGAGCTAATTCGTTATCCCCAAGTAGTTTTTAAAGATGGTTATGGGATGCAACGCTTAATCCAAGATAGATTTGAGCGGATGGAAGCTACACTCCAGTCGGCTTTGGAGGTAAATACCCTAGATGCCTTCCGGGGAGTCGTGCGCCAAGGAAAATTGATAGCTTTGCTACCTCAATCAGCATTATTGGAAGCTCGTCTTGACCCTACCCTGGCAATTCGCTCCTTAGCCAGTAATAATACTAGTGGTTTAGCAGATGGTTCCAGTTTAACTCGGCAAGTAGTTATGGTAACAACTCAAGACCGTCTGCAAATTCCCCCCATCAAACATTTTTGGCAACTCGTGCTAGAAAATATTCCACTGCAAATTGACCAGCAGCGATCGGCTTCTTAAGCATCATTATTAAGGAGGCAGGAGCCAGGAAAAAGCGATCGCACTCATAATACAATTCACCCAAAGTCTAAATTTTTAGGAACCCGATTCTATAGTATCAGGCGATCGCACTTCAAGACCGATCGTTAACGCACGCTACAATACCCCTCTTCTGTCACTTTCCGGCAGGGTGATCGCGCTTAAGCCTTATGAGGAAATCAATACAAGCTATACTATTAGAAAAAAATTGGTCTTGTATTTGTTATTAGAAAAGAATCGCGCGATGCCTGCGGCGGGCTACGCCTACGCTTGCTATACAAAAGCTCTAGAATTCAGAAATGGTAAATGTTTTCGGAGAGTGACAGAAGCGTCTCAGGAAGCGATGTCTGACGACAAGCCGCAAGCGTCTACGCATTCCCAATGGATGTAAAGAAACATTTCTGTTTCTTAGAAGAGGGATACAGCGTATTTCAGGTAAATGAAGTACACTGTATCTACAAAATTAGCGATCACCAACTCGTGTTTTGATCAGCTGCTCTAGTTGGTTGAGATCCTCTTCATTTAGTCCACCGATTTGTCGAATTACACCAGGCTCGTTGTGCAATCGTGCCATATATATCCGTAAAGCTTCTTCATCCTCTCGGTGGGTAAGTACATAAGTTCTGAGTTCTTTTCGACTCATCTGTTGAAAGTCAGGCTTCTGTGTCATCATCAAACTCCCAATTTCCGTTTCCTTTGATAGTGATACCGATTGTGTCGCCAGCCAGAATATAAATTTCCTTACGCTTTTCGTCGTAGCGGAATAGGTGGATATTGGTATAGAAGTTAGACAATGTTTGGCAGACTCGCACACAGACAAGCATTTGCTCGACAGTTGGTATCATCTAGGATCTACTTCCATCCGCAGTAATTGCTTCCCGAACTTGCCAGCATTATAATCCTATCGTATGTGCGATCGCACTTGACATTCAAGACAGTCGCTACAAAATGAGCGATCACACTTCGCTAATGCACCCTACAAGATCAGGCGATCGCACTAAAATGTTAAGTAAATCAGAAAACGTTAACAATGCCAGCTAAAGATAAATTTCATGCTGTGGTTAGAATTGCTTTGGAAAAGGAGCAGTGGAAGATAACCGATGATCCTCTGCGACTGGAAGTTGGCGGAACTAAGTTTGAAATAGATTTAGGTGCAGAGCAACTGTTAGCGGCAGAGCGAGGTGAAGAAAAAATTGCAGTTGAGATTAAAACGTTTCTGAGTGATTCACCACTAACAGATTATCATGCTGCGTTAGGACAGTTTTTGAATTATCGGCTTGCCTTAGAAATCAGCGATTCAAATCGCATTCTCTATTTGGCAGTGTTTATAGGTGTTTATGAAGCTTTTTTCAAGCGGGAATTTGCCCAAATATCTGTAGAGAGATATCAGATTAAACAAATTATTTATGACCCAATTCAAGAGGTAATTGTACAATGGATACCCTAGAGTCTAATCGCCATATTATTCAGTCGTTGTTGACGACTTATGCTGCTATCCCAATAGCGAATGGTCAGATTGATTGTTACACTGTTTTTGATACAAAACAAGACCATTACATGGTTATGAATGTGGGATGGGATGGTCATCGGCGAGTCTATGGTTGTGTTTTACATTTGGATATTAAACAGGGAAAAATTTCGATTGAGCAGAATATGACGGAAATGAGAGTGGCTCAAGAACTTGTAGAGCAAGGGGTTCCAAAAGATGACATTGTTCTAGGATTTCAATCTCCTGAAATGCGGGAATATACGGGTTATGGAGTTTTTTAACGACAACATCGCGATCGCACACACGTTTTCGCACTCTACAAGAGCAGCGATCGCACTACAATAGCTACTAATAAGCTCTGGGTTCTCTGTCTGATGGACAATATTTATTTGATGGCTTAATTTTCCGCCATTTTTGAGGCTCGTAGGAAGTCACTTTGTTGTAATTAGTGGCAAGCTTGCTAAAGTTTTTCAAAATAGTCTTATCCTCGCCTTGTTGCTGCATCAATTCATAAGTCTGATTCAATAAGGCATACTGATCCTGAGCAAGGAAATATTGACCATCAGTGTCAAGACCGTCGCTGCCAGGGTCCCAATCTCGAAGTTGGGGCGAGGGACCGATAAAAATATTGGCAGGACTCCACAAAAAGAAGGAACCAGTAATTTCTTCTTTTTCCGATTGATTTAGATCGGTATTACGTTTTTTTTCTGTTTTTGCTTCGTCAATTTTGTTTATAGCTGTAAGGACTTTCTCATAGTCTTTTTTCTCGTCTTTAGAGGTGTTTCGAATTTTGGTATTACTAAGAAAATCTTTTGCCGTCATTGCACCATGTTTAGAATAATCTTGTCCCCACCCACGAAGATCATCAAGTCTGGGAAGTAAGCGGATATTAACTAGCTGCTCAAGAGTGACCTTATCTTTATTAGGAATGAATTCTTTAGCAATGGCATTGTCTTTATACTTCTCTAAATTGCTATGTGGAATAACGTGATGAGCAGTCAGCGCTATTTCCGCAGCAGGTACAGGATTAGGGTTGTAATCCCGTTTTTGTAGCATAGTTTTTCCACCCTGCTGCACCACATGGGTCAACTCATGTGCCAACAACTCCTGTCCGCCCCTACTCCCAGGATTATATTCTCCTTGGCGAAAGAACACATCTTGTCCCGTCGTGAAAGCACGCGCCTGAATTGACCGATTCAACTGGTCAGATTGACCATCGGTGTGAACCTTCACCCCACTGAAATCTGCGCCAAATGCCTGTTCCATCGGTTCACGGATGTTGTCTGCGATCGCCTGTCCACCACCTCTTGCTTGGTTAATGGACGCTTCCAGGTCTGGCGCTGCATCCATCCCAGCCCCACCCTGACGCTGCACCATCGGCTTCATCTGTAATTCTTCCTCATCCTCTGGCACTTCTTGGCGTTGCAATGTGCTATTGTCCAGAGATT
>NZ_JAVRBM010000003.1:173092-176187 GCF_034531255.1 Nostoc sp. ChiQUE01b
TCCAGAGATTTCATTTGCAACTCTTCCTCATCCTCTGGCACTTCTTGGCGTTGCAATGTGCTATTGTCCAGAGATTTCATTTGCAACTCTTCCTCATCCTCTGGCACTTCTTGGCGTTGCAGTGTGCTATTGTCCAGAGATTTCATTTGCAACTCTTCCTCATCCTCTGGCACTTCTTGGCGTTGCAGTGTGCTATTGTCCAGAGATTTCATTTGTAATTCTTCCTCATCCTCTGGCACTTCTTGGCGTTGCAGTGTGCTATTGTCCAGAGGCTTCATCTGCAATTCTTCCTCATCCTCTGGCACTTCTTGCCGTTGCAATGTGCTATTGTCCAGAGATTTCATTTGCAATTCTTCCTCATCCTCTGGCACTTCTTGGCGTTGCACCAAAGGAGTGATGGAATTCGCTAGAGGTTTCATCTGCAATTCTTTTGAATCTGGCAATGCTTCTCGTTGGATAGACTGGCGATTTACAGGTTGCGCCATTCTTTGCATTACCTGCTGGGCGACGCTATCAGCTTCCTGTTCGTAAATGTCTCCAGGCTGGCTAATTGAGAGTTTTGCTTGGGTACGCAGAGGTATGCGACTGATATCGTGAGTAACTGGCTTCTGGAGTGGTTGTATTTCAGGAACCGCTTGGCGTGAAATTGCCGACGACTCCAAACCAAAGCCGCGTGTCGGTTGTTTCAAGGATGGGATTGAGAAGCCTGTAGTAGTTTTTTTCTGTCGGCTGATGTGTTCTCTCATTTTCTTCTCCAGATGCCCAAGCAGTAGCTAGATAAATATTTTATTGTTACCAACATCTAGAGTACTGCGATCGCACTTGTAACACAATTCCTCTAAAGTCGAAATCCAGGCAAAGTCCAAGTTCGACTTTTGGCTACTTTTGATTCTGATGCACTACCTTTAGCCTGGATTCTAGGAGAGGTTTTTTATTTATGAACTCAAATCAACAAAAAACTTTTTTCACGTTCGATGGAGATGTTGGCGGTACTGCTGGATATGCCGGGGTTTCAGTGACATCTGATGCTAGCAAGGCTGCTAAAACGGCAAGTAAATACCTCAACGACTCACGGCTGTTGAACCAACTTACAGAGCATGTGTATAAACTTTTGCTAGAAGACTTGCGATCGCAGCAAGAAAGGCTAGGTAATTATAATTTCCAGAGGTGGTTGTGATGGTTACAGGCGCTAACAATGGCAACATTACTCATGAATTAAATTATGTTACTACTAATCGTTTCTACGTAGAGATAGACAGTTCTATTGCTGCCTCTTTCGCTGAATGTACAGGATTAAGTATTCAAATTAAGAAAAATGTTTTTCAGGAAGGTGGTGTCAACGACCAACAAAGAATTTATTTAGGTCATACAGAATTTGCAGACATAACTCTTAAACGTGGAGTTACCGACCATCCAGGTTTTTGGAACTGGATGAATGCAGTTTTTGATGAAAAAAAGAAAACATCTCGACGCAATGTCAATATTTTGATTTTCAATCAAGCTGGTGAAACAATGATGAGTTGGACTTTGATTGGTGCTATTCCTATAACTTGGAAAACACCTGCACTCCAAGCAGATGGTAAGGCTGTTGCCATTGAAGAATTAACTTTAGCTTATGAGGGTTTACAAGTTGCAAGGTCTACAGGAGGAGGCACTTCTGTACAACGGAATCAAAAAAGTGGATATTTCGTTTCTAGCTAATTGGCTATTTTTCAACGATCACTATGCAAATTATTCCATCTCCACTAGGAAACAATATTCATCCCCTTGGGGTAATATCATCTTTATCTTCTCTTGATAGAATGGTATTGAGAAAACAGTCTCATTCTCTACATTCACGAAGTAATTTTCTTAGTCCTATACAAACTAAACTACCATTAGTTACATCCTCTAAATTTTTCTTATCTCGCGAACATGAACCATCGATACAACCATTAATAGGTTGGGATAGTTGGGATAATCAAGAGATAAATAGTGATTTGGCATTACTAGAATCTGATTATTTTGATTCAATAGCTCTACCCGAAAATAGTCATTTTAGTAATAGTGAAGTTGTAAAAAACAGTATTCCAAAGATACTACCAAATCGGATTGATAAAAAACCGATTGATGATACCTCACAACAACTAAATATTAAAGGTAAATCTAAATCAAAAAAAATAAATAAATCTCAAAACTCACTTAAGAAAAAATCCAAGTCCAAATCTAAAAAAGCCGTCAAATCATCTGTGGCTAAGAATATTCTTCAAAGCAATGTTACTATTAATGATAATGAAGATAGCTTATTAGCATCAGATGAGCCTCTGTCTGTTGAGGCTAATTTGGAAATACCCACATTGCAACTGGATAATGCTGTCATTGATAATTCTCTAGCTTTGCCGTCAGCGCTAAACTCACCGGATATTGATGATGCACCTACTTTACTCCATCCTTTGGCAAATGGTGAAAATACTGTAGTGACGCATATTGCTGCACCTAATTCTGAATCTTCAGTTGCAAAAAGCCCTATTGCAATACAACAAGAAATTGATTCTAGTGTTTCAATTGAGCCTCTAGCGAGTATACCTGTTCAGTTAACACCTACCTCAGGCGATGTTGAAGACACACCTAGTTTATTCAGAAACTCTGATAATAATGAAGCGTTAGTAATTTCAGAGTCACTGTCTGCTATGGTGGTTAATGTCTCAGATGTCTCAGCAAATCTGACTTCACTGCAACGTGACAGCTATCTTGAAAGTACTAATAGCGAGTTTACAGAAAGTCAGCCCATTTTAGTATCATCAGAGATTGTTGAAACACCAATAATTAGTAGATTATCAGAGATTGGTGAAACTGCGATCGCACCACTTACCCCCACACCATCTGAGATAGGTGAAACACCAACAATTACTGCCACACCACCTGAAATTGGTGAAACTGCGATCGCACCAATTACCGCCACATCACCTGAGATTGCTGAAGCACCAGTAGTTAGCGCCATATCATTTGAAATTAGTGAAACTGCGATCGCACCAATTACCGCCACATCACCTGAGATTGCTGAAGCACCAGTAGTTAGCGCCATATCATCTGAAATTAGTGAAACTGCGATCGCA
>NZ_JAVRBM010000003.1:176287-215296 GCF_034531255.1 Nostoc sp. ChiQUE01b
ACCAGTAGTTAGCGCCATATCATCTGAAATTAGTGAAACTGCGATCGCACCACTTACCGCCACATCACCTGAGATAGGTGAAACACGAACAATTATCGCCACACCACCTGAAATTAGTGAAACTGCGATCGCACCACTTACCGCCACATCACCTGAGATTGGTGAAGTACCAGTAGTTAGCGCCATATCATCTGAAATTAGTGAAACTGCGATCGCACCACTTACCGCCACATCACCTGAGATTGCTGAAATACCAACAATTACCGCTACATCACCTGAAATTGGTGAAACTGCAATCGCCCCACTTACCGCCACATCATCAGAGATTGTTGAAACACCAATAATTAGTAGATTATCAGAGATAGGTGAAACTGCGATCGCACCACTTACCGCTACATCACCTGAGATTGGTGAAGCACCAGTAGTTAGTAGATTATCAGACATTGGTGAAACTGCGATCGCACCACTTACCGCCACATCACCTGAGATTGTTGAAACACCAACAATTATCGCCACACCATCTGAAATTGGTGAAACTGCGATCGCACCACTTACCGCCACATCACCTGAAATTGGTGAAACTGTGAGTATTTTCAAGAAAATTATTGACAATGAACAAATAGTAGAATCAGAATTTACCTCTGCGATAACAAATCCTGAAATATCAACCTTTGTTGATACCTCAGATAATCCAACCTCTCCACAAAATGAGGTAAGCACACCACCTCAAGTTGAGCAAAATGCGATCGCAGAAAATTTGTCAGCACCTAAAGGTTATGCTACTGGTGGTTATGTGACAGACTCCCAAGTTGAAAATCGCCAGCAGATAGCACCTTCGGATACAGTACCTGCAATGCTTACGCCAGGGGAGTTTGTCATTAATACCAGGGATGCACAAAAGAATTTACCTTTACTACATCACATCAACACTGGTGGGACACCTCAAGATATTATCCTTCCAAGTTTACAGACACTCAATCCCGCAGAACCAGAAGCAATAACTTCTCCAGAGACTCCGACTAAAGTCGATTCTTTTCCAGACACTTCGTTACAGCTAAAAAGCGCTGAGACTGATTCACCTCAGATATCCAATTCTTTAATTCCTTCTTCCTTGGGGTTGAATATTAGTAAACAGAAACTTTCTATTCTGAATTCTCCAGAGATTCATACCCTTCACAATGAAACAATTGATGTAGGTGAATCCTCACCTCAATATTCATCGCCTCCCCTGATTTTCCGAAAAGCAAATCCTAGCACTAATACACCTTCCCAATGGTCAAGCGTGGAAGATTTACTAAATGGAAATAATGATGAATTCACTGGCTTTAATTTTAATGACGTGGAATCTAATAGCCAAAATTATGAATTTTCTCACATTTCAGAACCGCCACAAATTTTTGCTAAACACCTTCCTTCACCTAGAGGCTTTGTTAATGGTGGAGAAGTCACTCCACCCGACATATCTAGAGAAATAGCACCAGTAACTGAGACAATAGAGAGCGCATCCTCATTTTCTCAAGAAGATGATAAAGATGGTACGGCTAATCTTGAAGCTCTAGCTCGTGAAGTTTATAGCAGATTACGGCAACGGATAGAAATTGAACGAGAACGACATGGCGGTTACTCAGGTCGATTACCTTGGTAAATTATCATTTAATAATTTTAGGAGAATATTCAAATGGCAAGTCCAGCAATTATTGTTATTCAAAAGCGTCAACCGCAACTTGAGAAAGCTAAACTTGTAGCTTATAACGGTGAAGCGCCAGATATTGAATTAATGTTTAATCCTACAGATATTAGTTTCACTCGAACTGTTAAGTGGGAAAGTAAGGATGGTAATAGAGGAACTACTCTACTTCCAAAAGTAAACTTTTCTGGCGTTGAACCTTACAAATTCACACTTAAACAGTTACTTTATGATACTTATGAAACAAAAGAGTCGGTGATGAAAAAATATATAGATAAAATTAAGAAAGGTGTAGAAACTATCAGTAAAGCAACTGATAAGCGACCACCTGTTTATATATTTACGTGGGGAAATGAGTATTTTTATTGTGTAATCACGAGTTTAACCTACACTTTAAATATGTTTTTGAGTGATGGTACGCCAGTAAGGGCACTAGTAGATATAGCCTTACAGGAGGTAGATAAGAATAACCTTCCTGGAGGACGTGAATCTGCTTCTACAGGTAATGCTCGTGAGGGAGATCAAAAGGGACAAACACTGAGTAAGACAAAATAAATAAAGTGAGAAATTAGCAAGCTGTTACGCAAAGAAAATTGCACATTAACTAGTGAGCTTGTCCTTTGTCATTTGTCCTTTGTCCTTAGAAACACTAATGACTAATGACGGTCTATACGGAAAATAGTGCAATATATAAGTGCATTAGCTTATTTACTTTCTCATTAAAGGCTGCTCTGAACATTTCATAAGTTCTAAAATAATAGTTATGCCTCCTAAAAAAAGCCTTTATTTAAGCGAACCTAAAATACAGATAGATGGAAAACAAGCTTCTCCTGAATTAATGAAGGATTTATTGCAAATCACAATCGAAGAAAGCCTTCATTTACCAGCAATGTTTACGCTAGTAATCCATAATAGCTATATTCCCGCATCTGACCGACCAGAAAACAAGGCTTGGCGACATGAGCCTTTATTTAAAATTGGAAAAAAAGTGAAGTTAGGTTTTACTTCGAGTACTACTCTAGATAATAATTTTCAAGAGGAGGTAGGAGAATTCCTCATTGAAGGCGAAATTACGGCGATGGAAGTTCACTTCAATGAAAAATCTGAAGCTGATATCATTGTTCGCGGCTATGATATTTCTCATCGTCTGCACAGAGGTCGTTATAATCGTTCTTTTTTAAATGAAACTGATAGTAGTATAGTTAAGAAAGTAATTCAAGAAGTAGGTATAAAACCTGGCAATATAGAGGCAACTGGTGAAGTTCATAAATATGTCTTCCAAGAAAATCAAACTAATATGGAATTTTTGCGCGAAAGGGCTGCGCGCATTGGTTTTGAGTTATTTATTACAGAGGAAAAACTAAATTTTTGCAAACCCAAAAGTCAGGAAGCTTTATCACTAAAATGGCTAGTTGATATTAATAAATTTAGTACCCGCGTTACCAGTGCTGAACAGATAAGTTCTGTAGAAGTACGCGCCTGGGACTATAGCCAGAAAAAATTGATTAGTGGAACAGCCAAGAAAGAGAAGCAAATAACCGAGACAGGTAATAAGTTAGGAAGTAGTACTAGTAATGCATTTTCTAATCTTAAATCTCCCAAAATGATTGTTGTAGATAAACCTGTTGCTAGCAAAAAACAAGCAGAGACGATGGCTCAAGCTTTGTGTGATGAACTAGGAGGAGAATTTGTTTATGCAGATGCCAAAGCAGAAGGGAATCCTGAGATTCGTCCGGGACGGGTTATTAATCTTGAGGGTATGGGCGATCGCTATAGTGGTAAGTATTATGTTACAGAAACCCGCCATTTCTTCAGTCAGCGCGTTTATGAAACTTATTTCAGTGTGCGGGGACTGCGTTCTGGTAGCTTATTCACAACTCTATCTCCAGAAAAACGTCTCCAGCCATCTGAGACTTTATTAGTAGGAATTGTGACTGATAATAAAGACCCAGAGGCATGGGGTAGGGTGAAGGTTAAGTTTCCCACTCTCACAGAAGAACATACAAGTGACTGGGCAAGAGTTGTAGCTGTGGGAGCAGGTCAAAATAGAGGTTTTGACTGTTTACCAGAAGTAAACGATGAAGTTTTAGTAGGTTTTGAGCATGGCGATATCCACCGTCCCTACGTTATTGGCGGAGTATGGAATGGTAAGGATGCACCACCGGAAAAGGTAAGGGATTCAGTTACAAGTGGTGTAAGATTACGCACCATTAAAACTCGTGTAGGTCATACTCTACAATTTGTTGAAGAGGATAAAGGAAGTAGTAAAAAAGGTATTCGCGTAGAAACCACAGGCGGTCACAAAATATATCTCAATGATAGTCAAAGATGCATAGAGATTGAAACCAAAGGCGGTCATAGAATCAAAATGGACGACATGGGTAAATCTGTTTCAGTGAAATCAACAGGTAACATATCATTAGATGCTGCTGGCAATATCGACATTTCAGCTAATGGTACGATTACGGTCAAAGGTGCGTTGATTCGACTTAATTAATTCGTAATTCGTAATTCGTAATTCGTAATTAATACAGTAGGAGGTTGTAATGGGTAGACCAGCAGCAAGAATTACCGACAATGTGGCGCACCCTTTACCCCCAGTTTTAACAGGGGGGCCGGGTAGTCCCAATGTGTTGATTGGGTCTTTACCTGCGTGGCGGGGCGTACTTGCAGCCGCAGTACCAGGTTTGCAGTCTGCTAAAACATCTTCTGATGCAGCTATCCAAGCAGCTGAGGCTGCTACCCTCGCGGCGGCTGGTACACCAGGGGCACCTGCTGCCTTAGCTGCTGAACAAACTACAAAGGCAACAGCATCAGCTAGTATGGGTAGTGCGATCGCTGCTGCTGCTGCTGGTGCTGATATTCATAATTGCGCTACACCTTTACCCTTACCTCCTCACGGCCCTGGGGTTGTGATTGACGGTAGTCAGACAGTGCTGATTAACAATCTACCTGCCTCTCGGATGGGCGACACTGTTTTAGAAGCATTAGGGCCGCCGAATAAAATTATCAAAGGTAATCCCACTGTTTTGATTGGCGGCTGATTGAAGAAATAAGGGAGATTGGGCAGAAGAATACTGCACCTGTGAGTATCAAAGACTCATTCACAAGTATCAAAGACTCGTCCGCGAATATAAAAGACTCATTCACGAGTATCAAAGACTCGTCCACGAATATAAAAGACTCGTCCACGAATATAAAAGACTCGTCCACGAGTATCAAAGACTCGTCCACGAATATAAAAGACTCATTCACGAGTATCAAAGACTCGTCCACGAATATCAAAGACTCGTCCACGAATATCAAAGACTCGTCCGCGAATATCAAAGACTCGTCCGCGAATATCAAAGACTCGTCCGCGAACCTTACAGCATTTTTTAAGTTAATAAATCACGGGTTAGGGGCCAAGACGCTTAAGTTAAGTATTTTTCCCCCCTGCCTCCTGCCCCCTCTTCCCTGCCTCTTTAACCTCGACCTTTGGCGAATAGGCTTAAACCCTTTGTGCCGATATCTTTGAAGATATCCATGTAACAGCTGTCTAAGTGCCAGATATGGTTTACGGTCGTGAACGAGCCTATTTGGGAACAGGTTGGGCTTATCCACTGCATTTAAGTGTGCAAGGTGGGATACAACTTAGCCGTGAAGATCAAAAAGTTAAAGAATCTATTTGGATTATCCTCCGCACGGGAGTAGGTGAGCGAGTTTATCGACCTACCTTTGGTTCGCGCTTGTCAGAACTGGCGTTTGCACCTTTAAATAGCGATACCTTACTACGAATCCGTCTTTATGTCTTGGAAGCTTTAGAAGTTTGGGAACCACGCATTACTATCGATGAAGTTGTCACCGATCCTGACCCTGTGCGTGGCAGAGTGGACATCATCATCAATTATCGACTCAAAGACGGCCCCGATATTTATAGTTTTGTTTATCCTTATTATTTGGTTTCAGCTGGGGAGGAATCGTGAACTTTGACTTTTTACCGAAATTACCTTCTTCCAACTTAGACGATCGCGCCTTCGATGATTTAGTGGAAGAATGTATTATGCGTATTCCTCGCTACTGTCCAGAATGGACTGACCACAATCTCAGCGACCCAGGAATTACGCTAATTGAGTTATTTGCTTGGTTAACTGACCAGATGTTGCTCAGATTTAACCAAGTACCTCGAAAAAATTACGTAGCTTTCCTAGAATTACTGGGTATCCGTCTCCAGCCTCCCGCCCCAGCCCGTACAGAATTAACTTTTTATTTAAGCGCTGCACTACCTGAAACCTACACGATTCCCGCAGGATTAGAAGCTTCAACTATCCGCACTGAAACTACAGAAGCGATTACCTTCAGCACAGATTCTCCTCTAATTATCGGCAAACCCCGCATCCAACACTTCTTAACTGCCCAAACCACCGAAGATATTCCCCAATCTCTGCGCGAAAGAGTCACAACTTCATGGACTCGTCAATCTAACGGTTACTGGACAGGTAACGAACAACCAATATTTGAAGAGGAACCCCAGCCTGGTAACTGCTTTTATTTAGCAATTAATTCTGATGATCCAATAGACGCTAATGTTTTAGAAATTATTTTTCAAGGGGCTGCGGCTACCCCTGCTGGGATTAACCCCAATCAACCACCCCGGAGGTGGGAAGCTTGGGATGGGGAAAATTGGCAGCCAGTTTTATTGCAAGAATTAGATGATAAGACTCGCGGTTTCAGTTTTTATGAAATCGCCCAAGAGGGTGAAAACCCCTCTCAAGGTGCAGAGGTACGTCTGCATTTACCTCAAATTTGGCCTGTGGCTAATTTCACCTCTTATCGAGGTCGCTGGTTACGCTGTAGCTTTATTTCTACAGAAACCAATGAATCTGGTTACAATCGTCCGCCACGAATTATTGGTTTAGCAGTGCGTTCAGTTGGCGGTACTGTTAGAGCTAGCCATAGTACGCTGATTCAAGATGAGCGATTGGGAATTAGTGATGGTACACCCGGTCAAAGTTTCCAGTTACAAACAGCACCAATTTTAGAACGCCGAGAAAATGAGTATATTTTAGTTACTCCTGCTGGTGGTTTGCCTCAAAAGTGGACTGAGGTGAGAGATTTTGCTGATTCTGGCCCACATAACTTTCATTACACCATCGATTCCATCACTGGTACAGTCCAATTTGGGCCGCTGATTCGAGAACCTAGCCAACTTAAACAACAAACTCAGGTAAGAACGCGAATCCAGCAACCATCACTAGATGACACATCTGTACAAGTTCTAGAAAATAATCAGTCGGAACATCAATATGGGGCGATTCCTCCCCGTGGTGCAGAGATTAGGATGGTTTATTATCGTACAGGCGGTGGTAGAGAAGGAAATGTGCAAACTGGGGCAATTCAGTTTTTGAAGTCTGCGTATCCATACATTGCTAGTGTGATCAATCGTGTACCAGCAATCAATGGGGCAGATGCCGAATCGCTAGAACAGGCTGTAATGAAGGCTCCCCGCATCCTCCGCACACGCGATCGCGCCGTCACTGCCGAAGATTTTGAAGTTTTAACTCAACAGGCGGGTGCTGGTGCGATCGCCCGCGTCCGGTGTTTGCCAGCAAATTCTCGTAGACAAGCTGGTATAGTTAGTTTGCTGGTAGTTCCTTATGCAAACACAGATGCGATCGCTCAAGGCAATGGTATGACACCAGAACAATTTGCTGTCAGTAATGCCCTCCAAGAGCAAATTTTGAGTTACTTAGATGAAAGACGGTTATTAGGGGTACAAGTAGAGTTACAAGAGCCGAATTACGTAGGTGTTTCAGTACAGACAGAAATTGCTCTAGAGCCAGCATACAACAACCCTTTTGCCAGCGAAGAAATTCGCCGGAATTTAAGGCGATCGTTGTATAAATATTTAAATCCCTTAACTGGAGGAATCGACGGTAAAGGTTGGCCATTTGGGCGACCAGTTTATACATCAGATATTGTGGCATTGCTACAACAAACCCCAGGCGTGCGTCATTTAGGCCCCGTCTTGCTGTTTCCCATCCGCAAGCAAGGAGAAAATTGGCGACGACAACCATCGCCAGAACAGCTGATTGACCCAGGATCGGAAGGTTTGATATGTTCTTGGGCTGATACAAATCTGCGTTCAAATCACGACATTCAAATAATTCGTAATTCGTAATTTGTCATTTGTCATTTGTCATTTGTCAGTAGTTATTCTCCCCCAATCCCCAGTCTCCAATCCCCAGTCCCCAATCCCCAGTCCCCAATCCTATGGTTCAAAGTCGCTCTAGTCCAGCTGTAAGCATTCAATTAACGCCAATGCAAATTCCTGAAGCTTTACCTGTGGCAGGTTTAGCGTTTGCAAATGCCGAAAATATCGATGTAGCTGGACGTAGTTTACTCTTGCATCCTGGGCATCCCAGCGAGATGATTGTGCAAGTGCAAAACTTAGAACAACGTCCTTTGCGGGTAAGCTTAAGCGTTGAAGGAAACTTTCCAACTGAATGGTGTCAGATTGGCACAGAAGGCAGTGAGATACCACCTCGCGGACAAATGGATGCTGTTCTCTACTTCTCAATTCCCGACACTTTTTTTGAAGACCAAGAAGCAATTTCTCCTGGAAAAAAAGACAAACTAACACTCAATTTTCGCAGCCTAATTACTCTACACATAAATCCAGGCACGGACAACGAACAAATCGAGAGAAGCGAGTATTTCGATTTATACATCCGTCCCTACACTGCCTACATGGAATTCTTGCCAATTTTGTATCGGGAAGTGGACTTTATTGGTCGCTTCATGAAGATATTTGAGCAAGCTTTTCAACCAATAGTTGATAGTTATAACGTCATGTGGGCAAACCTCGATCCCTTGACAGCACCGCAAGCACTACTACCCTTTATGGCTCATTGGGTTGCTTGGCAAGTAGATTCTGTTTGGGATCTCCAGCAACAACGGCGTTTAATTCGCCGAGCCGTAGAACTTTATCGCTGGCGAGGAACTCGTAAAGGATTACGTCTCTATTTACATCTTTATACTGGTTTACCGCTAGATGAACATTTACCGAATGAAGCTGATAAACATATTAGTATTACAGAACCTTTTGGCCCAAGTTTCATTATCGGAGACGCACAACTTGGAAATGCAGTTTTAGCAGGTGGACAACCATATCATTTTATAGTACGTTTGCGCTCAAATATTTCTAGCGGCATTATCAACGAAGAACTTATTAAAAGAATAATAGAACAAGAAAAACCTGCTTTTTGCACCTATGAATTATCTATTGAAATTCCCCCTAATTAAGTAATTCGTAGTTCGTAGTTCGTAATTCGTAATTAAGTAAAATTAAACGGACTTTTAATCCAAAATCTAAAATCTAAAATCTAAAATTGCTATGTCCCATCCTTTCCCAACCCCACCAATAAAATCCTTTGAACGCCTGCAAGCTGCAGACGGGTTACTAATCAATGCGGAACGCTGGCGCACAGCCCATGATTACCACCGTAATCGACAAAATGCTCAATATCAAAGTTTAAACCAACCAGGAATTGTCTGCGGTTTAGGCGTGCGAGATGTGACTGCTCCAAGCCAAGTTGAGGCTAGATATCGAGATGGACGTTGGGTACAAATTCAACCTGGTATTGCAATTGATTTAGCAGGTAATCTAATTGTTGTACCAACTTCTTATGATTTTCCTATCGATTTAGAAGTAGTAAGTTCTGAACCGCTTATGATCTACTTAGTTGTTAGCTATGTAGACCCTGATGAATTGCGGCGCGGACAGCAAAGAGATGTTGTTCAAGAAACTTATCGAATTGACCAAATAAACTCTACACCAGCCAGTTCAGAAATAGAAATATGTCGGATACTTCTGCAACCAGGACATACTGAAATTACCCAGCCTGCGGATGCTTTCTTTCCTGGATATAACAATATTGATTTGCGTTATCGCCGTCAGGCACAAATGCGTCCCCAAGCACTTGTATGTATGGCGCAGGCGAATCATAGCGATTCCGAATGTGCGCGTAATTTTTTCAGCCTTTCGTATTTGTTACAAGCAGTAGAACCCCTGTACCCAAGTTTGCGAGGGGCTGATGAACCAGGTCAGGTTTCTTTAGCAGAAAATATCCAAGACTATGACATCCTTTATCTTACAGGTGGACAGGCTATATCTTTAAATAGTCTCGAATTTGAATCCCTCAGAAATTACTTAAATTTAGGTGGTGTACTTTTAGTTGATGCGCCAACAAATGCTAATCCTCTGATTGAGAGTACTCAAGCCTTAGCACAACAGTTAGAAAGTCCTTTAAGACCTTTAGAAGAATTGCAACGCAGTCATCCTTTAAGAACAAAACCTTTCTTATTTGCTGCCTTGCCAATGGTTAATCAGCAGCAGATTAAATTGTTAATCGGTGGAGGAATTATTTTAGCAATTGGAGATTTAGCAACCGCTTGGGGACTGGATAGAGATTTGAGTTTACCCAGATTAACTATTCGTACAGCTCAGGAATTAGGCATTAATATTCTTCACTATGCTTGGAAGCGACGACAGTTAATTGGTTTGCAACAAGAAGATAATTCCGGGCAGTGGTAAAAGGCAAGTTATTAAGCTGGACATTGCTGTTCAAACCCAAAACTCTAAAGCGAAAGGGCGCACCTGCTGAATACGTTGGAAATCATTATCCGTTGAGACTACTGTAAGGTTGTAGTGAATTGCAGTAGCTGCTATCCAAAGGTCGTTATCCCCAAAGCCCAGAGTCTGTATGTTGAATTTTCGCTGTTCGGCTTTCTCTTGAGGGCCAAATACGTTGACAAGTGTGCCTTTGAGATCGCCGTAAATGTCTGATATTAGTAGAGTAATGGGGTAAAGGTCGATAGAAAGCAGTGATAGTTAGTAGGCTGGACGTTGCTTTGAATCATATTGAAATGATGCCAAGATTTTTGAGCAATTTCCACCCGACAATATCAAGTTAGAATTATTGAGTTTGATTGTTTGCGATCGCAGTATTATTTTTGTCGTGTTCGAGTTCTCTCATTAAAGAGTCAAAACCACTGGTATTGTTTCCACTTTGGGCAAATAAAGACCGAATTTTATTGATTATCGCACTCATCCTGTTGGAGAAAAACTGGCCGAGATTATTAACAAAGTTTTTCAGTTTTTCAAATATCGAAACCTCTACAGTGGAATACTTATTAACAATAGGATATACAATTTTTCCTTTTTCTGTTTGATAGTATTCTTGTTCAGGCATCAACATTGATGTGAGTGGTTGCACCTGTTTTGCCATATCAGCTTCGGTTCGTTTATTGCTGAGGAATAAAACATCATAAATTTTTCCATTCCAGCTAGCCCAATAATGGTTTTGGAAAAACCATCGTTTCCCGTCATCACAATTAGGCTTTTTCCCTTGGTATGGGGTAGCTCCAGCTTCACTCAAAAAAGGTTTGGCGATACTTTCAATTGTTATTTTTTCAATCCCAAAATATTCTTCTGCAACTTTTTTAAAAGCACGGGCTAATGTCTGACAATCCCCTTCTGGAGAGCCTTTTAAGAGCGTTTCTGGACTCTTGCTCACCATTGTGTATTGAAATTGGATATTTACAAAGTTTTTGAAAAGTTGTTCCAGGATTTTATCTTGTGGCAATGTGTCATCTATACCATTTACTAGTGTTTTGGCTAGTGAATATTCTTGTAAAAATTTTTGTTTTTTATCTGCTGAGTTATTTACTGCTAATATTTCTTCAGACTTTGCTTGTTTGTTCTTATTAGCTGGTATCGTCTGCTGTGCGTCCTGGTTTTGCAGAGGAGATCGATTAATTTGGTTGACTACAGAAGTAGCGACACTATCCGCCTCTTGCTCATATCGATCTCCTGATTGACCAATAGTCAGTTTTGGCTGTATTTCTGCTATTGACACACTATCAGCACGTTTTATCGCCATTTTGCTCAGGTGATGACCAAACTGCAAAGAGTGTTCCTTTCCTTGCTGCAAGGACTCATTCATCTTTGTTTGCAATACAGTGAGTCGCTCTTGTCCCTCTGGCGTGATCGTGCCATGCTTGGCTTGTATTTGGAGTTTCGTTGCCTCAAACTGATATTGTTGAAATTTCTGATTTTCTACCTTTGCCTGTACTATAGGCTTGTTGGAGCCAAGTTGAGAGTGGGTAGTGAATAAATGCGATTGCAACTGACTTTGCTCTGACGAATAAGCGGATGAGTCAGCTTTTTTGTGGATTTGTAGCCGTTCTTTCATCGCTAGTTTCAAAAGTCAATAGTGGGTAATCTATATATTATGTCACTTATAGCAGGAGGCAGGAGTTAGGAGGCAGAGGGCAGGAGGTTAGAAGTATCAATTGAAATTTTGGTTCTGAGTCTAAAGCTCCAGCTAACTCAATAATTATACTGAGACTGCTTGCAGCAAGGTATAAAACCTCCTGGCTTAAATCCCACTCTTTTAAGGATGGGTTCCAAGTAAGCCTCCTGCCTTCGACCTCCTGCCTCCTGAAAAATGATTTAGGATTGCGATAATTTCTACCGAATTAAGAACGCCGTACATTTAAGCAACACCATTCTTTGCGTTTCCACAGGGTAGCGACAACCCAACCATTTTGTTCTAAAGCGTCAGCAACAGCTTTAGATTGTTCCAGTAAAATACCACTGAAGATTGCCCAAGTTTCAGGTTTAGCGATCGCACTCATTTCTGGAATCAATTCAATAATCACATGAGCCAAAATATTGCAGACAATACCATCCACTGGGCTTGCAATTAGTTTTGTCAAAACGTCTACACTTCCCTGTGCAGGTAGTAAACGTTCTGGGCTAATATCATTCAGTGCACCATTATTGATAGTTGATTGCACCGCCAAAGGGTCAGTATCCACTGCATAGACTTTCTCGGCTCCTAATAGCAGCGCCCCAATGGAAAGGATACCAGAACCACAGCCAATATCCGCAATTACCAGATGCTCATGTTTGCCACTATTACCCACAAACGACTGAGGAACTCCACTTAGCCGCATTTCCAAGGATTCCAAACATAGCTGAGTAGTGGCATGGTTGCCCGTACCAAATGCTACACCAGGGTCAAGGCGAATAACTAACCGTTCGGTTGTTTCTGGTAATGGTAGCCAAGCGGGGTTAATTAGGAAGCGATCGCCTATTTCCTGCGGATGCCAATATTGTTTCCAGCTAGTCGCCCAATCTTCCTCATCAATTAACTGCCATTGCAAGGAAGGAGATAAAATTCCTACACACAGAGCATCTTGGCGCAGCCATAGCGACAGCGCTGCCAAATCTAGCAGCTGCGTTTGAATTGTCGGCAAATAAGCTCTTACTAAAGATGAGTTTCCTTTATTTTCACTAGCTGTACCACGACAGCCAAAATCTTCCAGTCGCCAAAAGACCGAATCTTCTAAGTCTGGCTCACATAAAATATTTAGTTCCCACCAAGTATTTGCCATTTTTAAGTGCTGAGTTTAACAGAGTTAGGAGTTAGGAGTTAGGAGTTAGGAGTTAGGAGTTCTCCTGTTTAACTTCTAACTCCTCACTATTCACTCCTAACTTTTTTCACTCAGCACTCATAGTGTTACTGTATACGCGTCCCGAATACCAGGGACTTTTATAATCTCATTCAAAATGCCCTCTGGTAAAGGGTCATCTATACTCAGAGCCATTACCGCATCACCACGGACGATTTTACGACCTACTTGCATACTGGCAATATTCACATTAAAACTGCCAAGTAGGGAACCAAGTTTGCCGATAATCCCTGGCATATCGCGGTGCAGGGTAAACAACATATATTTGCTGGGTGGGACGTTAATCGGGAAACCGTCAACGTCGGTGAGGTGGATTTCCCGCTCACCCAACAAAGCACCTGTAACAGAATGAGTACCTAAAGTACCCGTGGCTTCTAGATGCAGTGTGCCAGCGTAATCTCGAATAGAAGCATCGCGGGTTTCAATCACCCGAATTCCGCGTTCTTTGGCTTCTATGCTGGCATTTACGTAATTTACTCGTTCCCGCAGAGCTTGGTAAAGTAGTCCTTTGAGGGCAGCGACGATTAAAGGCTGACTTTTGTTGGTTGCGAGTTCCCCTTGCAGTCGAATATTGAGTACTTCTACCCTGCCACCAGCTAGTTGTCCCACTAGATTACCGAGAGTTTCTGCTAGTTGCATATAAGGTTTGAGTTCTTCCAACACGTCGGGGCCGAGTCCGGGAATGTTGACGGCTGAACGTGCTGGTAGTCCTAAAAGGACATCGCGAATTTGTTCAGCAACATCAATGGCCACATTCACTTGAGCTTCCGTGGTAGAGGCTCCCAAGTGGGGAGTGAGGATGATTTCTTTACCTAGCGATCGCAATTCAGATTCACCCAGTGGTTCAGACTCGAACACATCCAAGGCTGCACCACCGATTTTACCCGCTTTTAGAGCTGCTGCTAAAGCTACTTCATCAATGATCCCACCACGAGCGCAGTTGATAATCCGGGCTGTGGGTTTCATCTTTGCCAGGGTTGTGGCATTGATTAAGTGGGTAGTTTCTGGGGTTTTCGGGATGTGGAGGGTGATATAGTCTGCTTGCTGAAAGAGTAAATCTAGCTCAACTAACTGACAGCCAAGTTGTTCGGCTCGGTCTGTAGAAATAAAAGGGTCATAAGCTAGGAGTTTCATCCCCATTGTCTTAGCTACAGCCGCAACATGGGAGCCAATTTTACCCAAACCGACAACGCCGAGAGTTTTTTTGTAGACTTCCGCACCAACAAAACTATTGCGATCCCACGCACCGCGTTTCACCGAAGCGTTAGCATCGGGGATGTGGCGAGATAAAGCCAAAATCATCGCTAGCGCGTGTTCGGCGGCGGCAATTGTATTTCCCTCTGGAGAATTGACTACCACAATTCCCCGACGTGTGGCAGCAGGAACATCCACATTATCCACACCCACACCAGCACGACCGATGATTTTTAGCTGGGTGCCGGCTTCAATGATTTCTTGAGTGACGCGCGTACCAGAGCGAATCATCAGCGCGTCATACTCACCAATAATTGCGATCAGTTGGGCTGGTTTTAGACCTAGTTTGACATCAACGGTAGCAACTTGCGAAAGAATGTCAATTCCAGCTTGGTCAATCGAATCAGAGACAAGAACCTTAGACATGATTACTTCATTTAAAGCTACAGGTTTTGCTGCACAAGACTTTTTAGTTTAGTCTTTATCTGTCGCAATTTTGCAAAAATTATTCGTTTGAATATCAACTTAACCTTTACTTACACTACGTGCTGATGGTATCGAAGCGTGAATTGCTCCCGATGGGCACTGCCTCCTAAGTTTTTGAACATAAGTTAGCTGTTTACACCACCCTGTCGCTAAATATAAAGCATGAATAGCACTAAGCACCGATATATTTATTAATAGTTAAGAGTTACCAAAATTTTATCGGCTGAAGCAACTTACTTGGTGGGGTATAAACGCTTGTATGCTTGACTGGGCTGCAACTTTAGCTGAGGCAATGCTATACACAACCAGGAAACGAGCTAGTAACTAATATATCTGTCGAATCTTGTCTGTTTGTCAATACCACAAGTGGTATCCCTTAGTCAAAGGAAAACATTGGCTCGTCAAGATCATCGGATTGTGACAGTTAGAATTTAGGCATCAAATAAATTTTATTGATCGTGATTTCGGCAGATTTAAGATTGTTTAGTAGTTAAAAACTATCAATTAGTGTCAGTAGAGTACTTAATATACAGTAGTAAACTAGTAATTTGTCAAGCTAATTTCGAGAGTTTGTAGTAAGCACTAAAGTGCTTAAAAAACTAGAACTAAAGTCCTGACTACGAACTCATTCATGCCTCGTGATTAATGAGACAGACTACTAATGACATTGCAAGGGGATAAATCGTTATAATTCTATTGAGCTAAATAGAGCCAAATATCCTTTGATTTTTGGGAAAACCAGCGATGTTAGAGTACAACTTGCCAAGGTACTTGCCCTCAGCCGAGGAACTACCAGACTCTGATGAAACGCCTGTGGATAATGAACTACAAGAATTGATACCAGGCTTGTTAAAGGCGATCCTGCTGATACTTTGGTCAGAACGCATGGACTGGTTGTTGGCGATAGATATGGGTATTTATTATCACCCTGATAAACCGCCAATTGTGCCAGATGGGTTTTTGAGCTTAGGAGTAGAGCGGTTTTATGATGAGGAACTGCGTCCCAGTTATGTGTTGTGGGATGAAAATGTTGTACCGATTTTTGTCCTAGAAGTAGTTTCCCAAAATTACCGTAAGGAATACACTACTAAATTGGATGAATATGAGGCTTTAGGTATACTTTATTATGTGATTTATTCCTCTCGCCGCCGCCGCAAACCGCATTTGGAAGTACATAAGTTAGTTAATGGTAAGTATGAATTGCAAGAGGGAAACCCCATTTGGCTACCAGAAATTGGACTGGGAATTGGTTGCGAAAGGGGAAATTATTGTGGTGTAACGCGGGAATGGATGTATTGGTATGATGAGCAAGGACAACGGTATCTCACGCCCGCAGAACAAGTAAAACAAGAGACACTACGCGCTCAACAAGAAGCACTACGCGCTGATGTTGCAGAACAACGGGTTCAACAGTTGGCGGAACACCTAAGAGCGCTCGGAATAGATCCGGATAATCTGGTTTAACTGAAATATTTTGCAATATTTTCAACAAAATCTAATTTTTCGGTTTTGTTAAATATATGTATGTATTTTTCATAAATAATTGTTGAAATTTTTACATCTCATCAATTAGATTACACACGCTCGATGCAATTGCGCCCATGTAACTTAGCAGCATATAGCGCTTGATCTACTACTTGCAATAACTCATCGGTGGTTTTTCTACGATTTGGAAACATGGCCACTCTACCCGAAACCGTTGTATGGGTAGAGTCGATGCCCGGTATTATCCGGGGCACCTCTCTGTTAAATCTGGGCGTGCGACTTTCATCGCACCCAGCTTCCGATGTTCTCAGCTTGCGCTTTTGCTCATGTGTTTGTAATCGTGGCAACTCTCATGAATTGCTTCAAGATTATTTTTTTCCAGTTGGCGTGTTTTCCGTCGATGTGATGCAGGTGAACCCGTTCCTCATCGATGAACTTTAAGCCGCAGGATGCACATTTATGGTTTTGCTTCTTAAGAGCAATAGATGTTTCGCCATCATAGAGTTTACTGTTACGTTCGCTCCAGTAGGTTGTATCTCCGTCATAGGGGGATTTTGTTCCTTTGACCATGAGATAAGTTGAGCAAGTCATGATGTTCCAGTAATTTTCATAATCAGTTCAAAGCTGTCAAGTTACAGCAGAGTTATGACTCCTGAATTCTTACAAAGAACTATTGCTTTTTAGGAATAACATTCCTGATTCCACTTTTAGAGCCAACAATATCACCTTTGTAACGAGGGATGATATGAATACTGGCGTGCATAATATTTTGACCTGCGGCTCGATTGATGTTCATTCCTACATTAAAACCATCAGGCTCAAATTCACTTTTGAGAATTTCTTGTACTTTGTTCACTATAAACCAGCAAGCAGATTGCTCTTTAAATGGTAGCTCAAAATAGCTGCTAACATGACGTTTGGGAATAATTAGAACATGCCCTTTACTTATTGGATAGCCATCAAAAATAGCATAAGCAGTTGCTGACTCAGTTAATAGTCTGAGAGTTTTATGGGGATTACAGAATATACAATAGTTAGATGAATTTTGCTGATGATTATAGTGAACATACTCATATAATTCCCGATATTCATCTAAGCAAATTGAAGTAAAGGGAAGTTTGGCAATACACTGATAGGTAGGCTTTTTGTGAACATAATGTTCTCGGAACCCTTCTTTTTTGATATCCCTTCTTACAGCATAATAAGCTTTGCCTCCTGGTTTTAATAAGTGTGATATTTCCATTAAGACATTAGTTTGTTCTTCGGTAAATAAAACATTTAAAACATAAAAGCAAATTATTGTATCGAATTTAGTATCAGGATATTCTGGAAAATAATAAGGGTCATAGCCTGTAATATCACAACCTTTTTGGCGCAATATTTTAACATCATTACCAAAGCCACAACCAAAGTCTAGTATTTTGCCTTGGAGAAGGTTTTGATTTAATAAAAACTGTGCCGGAAATGATAAATAACTTCTTTCGATCGCAGTCAGATGACTGAACTGATTTTTTTGCTGTTTCATGGAATTTTGGTGCTGATGTCCCAAAATTATTATTCCCAGCATTTGTTTAGGTTATGCGATGTCTACGACAAGCTACGCCTACGCATCAGGGTCAATACCTAGCTCACGTAACTTAGCTGCTAATATATCAGCACGTTGGCGTTCCTGTTCAGCACGTTGGCGTTCTTGTTCAGCACGTTGGCGTTCTTGTTGGGCTTGTTCGCTGCTCCACAACAGCAAATTTCCTTCTGTATCCCACCAGCGCAGCCAGTTCATGGTTTGACATAATCTTTCACCTTGCCAAATTCCGAGAAATAACTCTAACTCAGGAATCCAAAAGCGTCCATTAGCGTCTGCTTGCTGCAAGGTATATTGTCCATTTTGTAAGCAGCGTAGTTCTATACTTGGTTCGTAAGGGTCGTAGGTTACGTAGGTTGGAACTTGGAGAATCTTTTCGTAATAATAGAGTTTACCATAGGGTGGAGTTGAGCGGACTGATAGTTCTCCACCTTCTGTGTCTGAGAGAAATTCCATCACTACAGCCACAGCAGCGCCTTCTAAATTTGGGGTATAGCTGCGACGAACTACATTTGTTCCTACAGACTGTACTTGAGGTACGTAAAACCAGTCTGGTGCTTTGACAACGATTTTTTTGTTGACTGTGGCTACAAGCCCAAAATTAGAGCCAATCAGCATTTGAGGTTGGATGCGTCCTGTGCTTCCTAAAGCATCGGTAAGCGCAGCAGCAAGAGCAGGTTGTTGAATATTTTCCACTGGATCGTCGGGTAAAATGAAGTCAGCTGGAAGTGCTTGCCAAGTAACAGTCGGTTCTTTTTGGATGGGATTAACTTGTAGAACCATAAAACTACTCCTAATATGAATGCACAGTTATTAGTTATTTTTAACAAATCTTCAGTCAGCATCGCTTTTAAGCTAAAAACCCAGAAATCTGGAAAAATTTCTCTAGCAAGTGTATATACTCGTAGTCAAGCACTTAGCAGGCATGAGTATGATAGTTGAGTGGTTCACTTTCTGGATAAGTCAAAAAGCGGTTGGATTTCTTGTCAAAACTATTATTAGCGAAGAATTTTTCAAAGATTTAGTCAAGGACTACGCTAAAGATTTTTTCAAACATATTTTTAATAATGCTGTAACTGCGCCCTTTAAGCAAGAACCGCTTCAGAAAGCTGTAGTCATGGCGTTGACGGAATTTTTGCAAGCGATGCAGCAGCAGTTAAAGGTTCGTTGCAAACTTGATGAAGCTGAAATTCAAAATTACGTTGAAGATATCAAGAAATTTATCCGTGATAAATCAGTTAAAGAAATTCTTGCTCAGGCTTTTGATATTAAATGTGATTCTCTAGATTTTAAAACACTAGCAGATAGTTGGAAAAGACTTCAACTCGAACCTTTACCACCTAAATTTAACTGGCAAACAATTACAGAGCAGTATCTCATACAAGTTCAAGATATTCTTTCTGATTCAGAAGAGTTACGCTATATCCTGGAACTTCAAAAATTATCCAGTATTGATAAGACTTTAAAAGAAAACGCTGATATTCCCAAAGATTTTAATTTACTGCAATATTTAGAAACTATTCGCGAACGTTACGGCAATCTGAAATTAGATAGTTTAGAAAATACAGCCCGCGAACATCCAGTAAATTTATGGCAAATGTTTATCCCGCAAAATGTGCGGCAAATTTATCAGGTTTTACCAGAACTACCTAAAGAACATCTCCGTAGACTACAAGAAAGCAACCAATTAGATGCAGAATTGGAAATAGAAAAATTTCAAGAAGAAACCGAACGTTATCAACGCAATTATTTTGAGCAGCCAATCCGTTCAGTATTAGATGCTGTCCGAGATAAGCAACGCAAAAATTATCTAGTTATTTTAGGCGATCCTGGTTCTGGTAAGTCTACATTGTTGCAATATCTAGCGTTGGATTGGGTAGAAAAAACTCTCGAACAGAATGATTTTAATCTGCCAATTCCTTTACTGATTGAATTACGTAATTATATGCGCGATCGCGATGCGGGTAGTTGTAATAATTTTCTCCAATTTTACCATAATAGTCCCAATTGTTTTTATCACCTCAATCAGCATAAATTGCACGAGCAACTAAAGGCTGGTAACGCTTTAGTCATGTTTGATGGTTTGGATGAAATCTTTGAATCTGCGAAGCGGGAGGAAGTAATTACCTGTATTCATCGCTTCACCAATGAATATCCCGACGTGCAGGTAATTGTCACTTCTCGGATTATCGGCTATAAGCAGCAACAGTTACGAGATGCAGAGTTTCGCCACTTCTTATTACAAGATTTAGAACCAGCACAGATTCAAGTTTTTATCGAACGCTGGCATGATAAAACTTTTAGTCAAGCCGAAGCAAGAGATAAAAATATCAAACGTGAGCGTCTACAAAGAGTAATTAATGAATCAAAAGCAATTGCCGAACTAGCACAAAATCCTCTCCTATTAACCATGATGGCAATTCTCAATCTCAAGCGAGAATTACCCAGAGATAGAAGTGAACTGTATAAAGATGCTTCAGAGGTTCTGCTGCATAATTGGGACGATGGACGCAATTTAAAGCCAGATGAACGTTTGGAAATTATTGATTATAAAGATAAACAGGCAATGTTGCGTCAAGTCGCTTATCAAATGCAAACCAGTGAAAAAGGTTTAGCTGGCAACATTATCTATGCGGATGATTTAGAAGCAATCTTCACTAAATATCTGCAAAGCATACCAGTGAGTGATGCCAGAGATAAAGCCAGACGGTTGATGAAACAACTGCGCGATCGCAATTTTATTTTATGTTTCTTGGGTGCAGATTACTATGCCTTTGTGCATCGGACTTTTTTAGAATATTTCTGTGCTTGGGAGTTTGTCTGGCAGTTTGAGAAGGAACGCAGTATTACAATTGAGTATCTCAAAACTGAAGTTTTTGGCAAACACTGGCAAGATGAAACTTGGCATGAGGTATTGCTGCTAATTGTCGGAATGATTGAGCCAAAATTTGTTGGTGAAATTCTTGATTACTTAATGGTGCAAGATGGCGAAGAGAAAAAATTTATCAACTTGTTTTTAGCAGCTAAGTGTCTTGCAGAAGTGAGAAATCGCTCGGTAATTGCGTCAACGTCTAATAAATTGCTTGGCAAGCTTAAATACTTAACTAAATATGACCTCTGGTACTATTACGAACCCTATGAAGATGAAAAAGAAATTGAGCTAATTCAGGAAATTCGTACTCAAGCAGTTACAACAGTCGCCGCAATTTGGAAAGATAACAGTGATATCTTACACTGGCTTAAAGACTGCACCACTGCTAATGATGGGTATGTGCGAAGTGCAGCCATCGAAGCATTAGCCAGCAATTTCAAATATGACCCAGACACGCGCTCGTTTCTCAAAGACCGTGCGATTGCTGATGATGATTGGGATGTGCGAGGTGCAGCCATCGAAGCATTAGCCAGTAATTTCAAAGATGACCCAGACATTCGCTCAATCCTCAAAGACCGCGCCACTGTTGATAATCAATGGAGTGTACGGCGTGCAGCGATCAAAGCATTAGCTAGTAATTTCAAAGATGACACAGACATTTGCTCAATTCTCAAAGACCTCGCCACTGCTGATAATTCTGGGGATGTGCGACGTGCAGCCATCGAAGCATTAGGCAGCAATTTCAAAGATGACCCAGACACCCGCTCGATTCTCAAAGACCTCGCCACTGCTGATAATTCTGGGGATGTGCGACGTGCAGCCATCGAAGCATTAGGCAGCAATTTCAAAGATGACCCAGACACCCGCTCGATTCTCAAAGACCTCGCCACTGCTGATAATTCTGGGGATGTGCGACGTGCAGCCATCGAAGCATTAGGCAGCAATTTCAAAGATGACCCAGACACCCGCTCGATTCTCAAAGACCTCGCCACTGCTGATAATTCTGGGGATGTGCGACGTGCAGCCATCGAAGCATTAGCCAGCAATTTCAAAGATGATCCAGACACCCGCTCGATTCTCAAAGACTGCGCCACTGCTGATGATCGTGAGGATGTACGATATGTAGCCATCGAAGCATTGGCCAGCAATTTCAAAGATGATCCAGACACCCACTCGATTCTCAAAGACTGTGCCACTGCTAATAATCAATGGAATGTGCAATATGTAGCCATCGAAGTATTAGCCAGCAATTTCAAAGATGATCCAGACACCCGCTCGATTCTCAAAGACCTCGCCACTGCTGATAATCAATGGAGTGTGCGACGTGCAGCCATCCAAGCATTAGCTATCAATTTTCCCGATGACCCGGATACTCGGTCGATTCTCAAAAACCGCGCCACTGCTGATGATGATTGGGATGTGCGACGTACAGCTATCCAAGTATTAGCCAAGAATTTCAAAGATGACCCAGACATCCGCTCGATTCTTAAAGACTGCGCCACTGCTGATAATCAATGGAGTGTGCGACGTGCAGCCATCCAAGCATTAGCCAAACACTTGAAAGAGCAGCCTGAGTTGTTTCAAATTTACTATCATTGCGCTATCAATGACCTTTTTGAGCGTAGAGATGATTCCATGTTTAACCGCAACCCTCGGCGCGTTGCACTGGAGATAATTATCAAGCAATTTCCTCAGCATCCCCAGACTTTACCACTGTTGCGCGACAAAGCAGCGTATGACCCAGATGAGCAAGTGCGAAATTTTGCTCAACAGAAGTTGGCAGAATTAGAGAAGTAAAAGAGTTGCAAAAATATGAACAACACAGAAGTTCGTCAACAAATCAACCAATATCTAGATGGATTGTCTTCAGAACGTCTAGAACTGGTTGCTGACTTCTTAGCTTATCTAGCAGATAAAGAAAGTGAAGACGCTACCAAAGAGTTAGTTGATATTCCTGGATTTATTGAATCCTTCGAGAGAGGTAAAAAAGATGTTACTGAGGGTCGGGTAAAAAGTTGGAGAACGATTCGGTCTGATGTATAGCGTTGTTTTGTCTGCTGAAGCAGAGGAGATTTATGCTTTTGCAAGCCAAGCTTTAGCCAAAAAGATTGCTAGGTGCTTTGAGCAACTGGAACAAAATCCTCGCTTTCACCCTAATATTAAACCTCTCAAAGGTAATTTTACAGGCTACTATCGCTATCGCATTGGTGAATATCGCGTTATTTACCGAATTGATGATGAAACCAATCAGCTTATTGTCACCACTATTGCTCATCGCGGAGAGGTGTATGAATAAATATGAAATATTCAATCGTTATTCAGTGGTCTGATGAAGATGAGTGTTTTGTTGTGAGTCTTCCTGAATGGGGATTTTGTCATACTCACGGAGATACTTACGAAGAAGCTTTCAAAAATGCTCAAGAAGTTTTAGAAATGCTGATTGAATCATCTTTGGTTGACGGTCAACTTCTACCAAAGCCAAAAACACTAGAAAAGTCGTTAAAATAATTTGTAATTTATCAAATTAGAGAAGCATACGGCGATGCCTTCACGATAGGCATCGCGGATTTTAGATTTAATCTAATCTAAAATCCCAAATCGAGTTACCGATTCACCGCCGCTGCTTCTCTTGCTGCTGTTGCTTGATCTGGGTGAATACCCAAGCGGGTGAGATTAATCCGACCTTTGTTATCAATTTCGCGCACTTTGATAATCACTTCATCGCCCACCGCTACTTCATCTTCAACTTTGCCAACGCGGTAGTCAGCTAGTTGTGAAATGTGAATCATGCCTTCTTTTCCAGGCAAAAATTCTACAAATGCACCTATCGGTATAATCCGAGTAATCCGTCCTGCGTAGACATCCCCTTCGTGTAACTTACGGGTCATGCCTTGGATGATATTTCTGGCTCTCTTCGCCTTGTTCTCATCCACAGCAGAAATTGTCACGGTGCCATCATCTTCGATGTCAATTTTTGCACCAGTTTCCTCTGTGATTCCCTTAATAGTCTTGCCTCCAGGCCCAATGACCAAACCAATCATGTCTGAATCAATCTTGATTGTTAACAGACGTGGGGCATAAGGTGAGGTTTCAGTCCGTGGTGTGTCAATGCAGGCGAGCATTTTCTCCAAAATGTGCAACCGAGCTGCTTTGGCTTGGTGGACAGCTTGGGCTATAACCTCCAAAGACAAACCGGAGATTTTCATATCCATCTGCAAGGCGGTAATCCCGGTATCCGTCCCCGCAACTTTGAAGTCCATGTCACCCAAAAAGTCTTCAATGCCTTGGATATCGGTCAGAACTCGTACTTCGTCCCCTTCCTTAATCAGACCCATTGCTGCGCCACTGACGGGTTTGAGAATTGGTACACCAGCATCCATCAGGGCGAGGGTGGAACCGCAGACTGAACCCATTGAGGTGGAACCGTTGGAGGAAAGTACTTCCGAGACGATGCGAATCACGTAGGGAAATTGTTCTTTTGACGGTATTACAGGTAGTAGCGATCGCTCTGCTAATGCCCCGTGACCAATTTCGCGCCTTCCTGGGGCCCGCATTGGCTTGGTTTCACCGACTGAGAAGGGCGGGAAGTTGTAATGATGCAGATAACGCTTGTGCTGATCTAGCTGCATGTCATCGTTGAGGTTTTGAGCATCCCCAGGTGTACCCAGAGTACAAGTGGATAATACCTGAGTTAGTTCTCGGTTAAATAAACCGCTGCCGTGGACTCGCTTTGGTAAGACATCGACTAAACAAGAAACCGGACGCACTTGATCGAGTTTACGACCATCAACGCGGACGTTATCTTCGATGATTTGTCGCCGCATGAAGTGTTTAGTAATATCTTTAAAAGTGTTACCAAGTGCCTTCTTATTTGCAGTTGCGGCAACTCGAATGGGATCTTCTTCTGGCAGTTCAGTAATCGTCGCGACAATTTCATCTTTGACGACATCTAAAGCTGCATCGCGTTCGGGTTTGGTGAAACTAAATTGAGACAGGATTTTTTTAATCTCGCCGCTAGCGCGATCGCGGATATAATTTTCTAACGTTTGGTCTACTTCTGGTGGTGCTTCTTGCACTATTACTAGACCCAGTTCGGCGATTAAATCTTGCTGCGCTTTGATTAAGTCCCGTACTGCTTCATAACCAAAGTCAATCGCTTCAAGAATATCTCGCTCTGGCAACTGATTGGCTCCCGCTTCCACCATGATCACGCCATGTGGTGAACCTGCTACTACCAGATCCAAATCTCCAGCTTCAGTTTCTGCATAGGTGGGGTTAATAATAAAATCATCTCCCACTAAACCAACCCGCACTGCTGCCATTGGCCCATTAAAAGGAATCTGGGCAATCAGGGTAGCGATGGAAGCGCCTGTAACTGCTAACACATCGGGTGGAACTAACTCGTCCATTGATAGCGTTAAGGCAATAATTTGCAGGTCATCCCTTAACCATGAGGGGAACAAGGGACGCATGGGACGGTCTATAAGACGGCTGGTAAGAATTGTTTTTTCTGGTGGGCGACCTTCGCGCCGCATGATCCCGCCGGGAATCCGACCTGCGGCATATAGCCTTTCTTCATAATCTACAGTCAGGGGAAGAAAATCAATGCCTTCTCTGGCTTGCGATCGCGTAGCCGTCACTAAAACGGATGTGTCCCCTGATTCTATCAAAACTGACCCACCTGCCTGGGGAGCTAATAGACCTACTTTCAGTCGAATATCCCTTCCATCGAAGGATATTGACTTATCAACTTCTGCCATTCAGTTTTTTTTCCTTCTCTTTCGCTATTCTCTTTCTGTGGCAATCCTAACATTTATGCCCTATGACTGACTTCTAGTACATACAAAGATAGACAAGTTGTTCAACGCAAAGTGTGATACAAGATTAGCGCGTCTACCACTTGCCCATTCTCTAGCTTCGCCGCACTCGGAATTCGCCCAATAATCTCAAATCCTAACGATTGCCAAAGTGTAATTGAAGGTATATTAGTCTCAAAGACCAAATTAAACATTACTGCTTCGTAGCCCAGATTTGTTGCTATCGAAAGCATAGCCTCTCCCATGAACCGTCCTAAACCCTGACCGCGTAATCCAGGTTGTACAATAAAACCAGCGTTGCAAATATGGCTACACCGACCAGGAAAGTTTGGCTTTAAATAAAACGCCCCTAATATTTCTTTTGAGTTGTGTGTAGGATCTACAACAGATGTCCTGACAACAAAGGCATCCTTGCTTAACCAGTAAGCTGAAAATTCTGTAGGAGAGAGAGGTTGCTTTTGGGGATAGGTTTTACCTTCGACAATTACAATATTGAGTAACGATCTTACAACTTCGTGTTCTTGAGGATGCATATAATCCAGTTCCACTAACATCCCGTTTTTTAAAACTTTAATTAGGGGAAAATTCATTATTAACAATGTTTATGTGGAATAATTACTTAAATATTTATTATATGAGAAACTTGGCCAATAAATCTTCTTGAAAAGATGCAAAAAGGTAGAATAATTGCGATTTTAATTCTGGAATTTTGGGAAAATCTGAGTAGTTAGCAAATGGCGATTTTACACTGTAATTGGTTACTAAAAAATCAAAATGGTAGTTTATTTATTTGGGGGGAAACTTGGCGATCGCCACGAGTGAATTTCGAGTCTAATGGATCTGGAGAGATAGCACTACATCCATTGACAATGACATCGGTTGAGTTGAGTGAGTGGCTGCGTTCGCAGAACATGGCAATTACTAACTTCATCCAAAAACCCCAAGTTGCGCTCCCTACTACTGGGCGGACACGCAAAGCCGCCAGTGCCACTGGGATCAGTTTACCAACGCACTCCCAAATCATTGCCCTACCAACTTATATCCCAGAAAGCAGTAGCGAAGGAACAGCAGCGATTTTCCCTGTACATTCTGCTAGCTTAGGGCTAGACACAGACTCCCCACAATATTTGCAACCGTGGCGAGTTGAGGGTTTTTGTCTCAACCCCAGCGAAGCAGTAAAATTTCTCGCTGCTGTTCCCCTAAATGCTACTAACGGAGAAGATGCCTTTTTGGGTGGAGATTTACGTTTTTGGTCGCAGGTTGCCCGTTGGAGTTTAGATTTAATCTCGCGGTGTAAGTTTTTACCAACAATTGACCGACAATCAGATGGTGCATTTGCTGCTAAATGGCAAGTACTTCTAGACAGTGCAGTAGATGGAACCCGCCTAGAAAAATTTTCTGCGAATATGCCGTTGGTTTGTCGTACTTATCACGAGGGACTAGGGAGAGATGAGGGAGCAAGGGGAGATGAGGGAGTAATGGGAGCAACATCCCCCTCATCCCCCTCATCCTCTCACTTAGCAGTAAACTTCCCCGCCGAACCTCAAGAATTACTTTTGGGATTTCTCAATAGTACGATAGACGCCCAAGTGCGAGAAATGGTGGGTTCTCAACCTCCAATTGAAGCTAAGGCGATTGCATCTTTACCAGTTGGGGTGCGACAGTGGTTGCCAGCCTTAACTAGTGCATCTAGTACAGTTAATCCAGATGCACTTGAAGTGGAACGACTGGAAGCGGCACTGAAGGCATGGACTATGCCGCTACAATACCAACTATCTCTTAAAACTCTATTTCGTACCTGTTTTCAACTGCGTTCTCCAGAGTCTGGCGAAACAGATTGGACATTGGCGTATTTTTTGCAAGCGGCTGACGATCCTGAATTTTTGGTGGATGCAGCAACTATTTGGAACAATCCAGTTGAACGATTGGTTTATGAAAATCGGACAATTGACCAACCACAAGAAACATTTTTGCGAGGTTTGGGGGTAGCTTCCCGATTATATCCAGCGATGTCTGGTGACAAGGCGCAAAGCGCCTATGCACCCAGTTTAGAAACCGAATATCCCCAATTTTCTCGTCTTACCCCCATCCAAGCTTATGAGTTTATCAAAGCTGTAGCTTGGAGGTTGGAAGACAGTGGTTTGGGAGTAATTTTGCCTCCCAGTTTAGCGAACCGTGAAGGATGGGCGAACCGTTTGGGTTTAAAAATTACAGCCGAAACCCCAAAAACAAAGCAGGGACGCTTAGGATTGCAGAGTCTACTAAATTTCCAATGGCAATTAGCAATTGGTGGACAAACTATTTCCAAAGCCGAGTTTGATAAACTTGTGGCTTTAAATAGTCCACTAGTGGAAATTAACGGTGAGTGGGTGGAATTGCGGCCCCAAGACATTAAGACAGCCCAAACTTTTTTTACCACTCGCAAAGACCAAATGGCGCTTTCCCTGGAAGATGCCTTACGTTTCAGTACAGGGGATACCCAGGTAATTGAAAAATTACCAGTGGTTAGCTTTGAGGCATCTGGGGCATTGCAAGAGTTGATTGGGGCGCTAACTAATAATCAGGCGCTTGAACCTTTACCTACACCAACAGGTTTTCAAGGACAGTTGCGACCTTATCAAGAAAGAGGCGCTGCTTGGTTATCCTTTTTGGAACGTTGGGGTTTGGGCGCGTGTCTCGCCGACGATATGGGATTGGGTAAATGCGTAGCCAATGATACATTAGTAAATGTAAATGGGCTGTTACGCACAGCCGAGACAATCTGGACAACTCACGCTGAACAAACAGAGTTTGACGGCGAAGGATTTTGGGCTAATCCCACAGAGGAATTACTAATTAATTCCATAGATGAAAAAACTGGCAAAATTGTCCAAGCTAATGTCAGACGGTTGTATCGGCAGCAAGTCTGCGAAAAATTACGAAAAATCACCCTAGAAGACGGTAATAGTATCACTATCACTCATCGTCACAAGCTGCTGACAAGTAAAGGTTGGACAAATAATTTACAGGTGGGTGATTACGTTTGTGTACCAGGTAAAACGCTTTGGAATGGACAACCACAAGATCCTGATTTAGTCAAGTTTCTCGCTTGGCAGATTGCCGAAGGGCATGAACTACCCGATGTGGGAAGAGTCATAATATCCCAAAAAGACACCAGAGTACTAGAGGATCTACTCCAGACTTGCCAACGCATTCAAAACCGTTATAACCTCAAAATTAACAGCCCTAATATCTCTACCTTCACTAACAGAGTTCCTTCTCTTCGAGTTAACAGCCAAGCCTATCGGCAATTCTTAGAAGCTAAAGGTTATGTTTGGGGTAAACTATCGGCAGAAAAATCTATTCCGCCCTTCATTATGCAGGCAGACTTGGATAGTGTGCGGATATTTTTACAAAACTATTTTGATGCTGAATCTGCTGTTGTTTTGAGTATGGCAAGTATTGAGATTGCGACAGCTTCAGCTTTACTGATTCAGCAACTTTGTGCACTGTTGCGTCGTTTCGGGATTTGGTTGCGAATATCGCCCAAACTGAAGTGTGCCACTAATGGAACTCGTACTTTACGCACCTACTATATTGGTGTCATTGGTGGAAATTCTGCCCGCCGATTTATGCAAGGAATTGGTTTTAATAACTCAGAAAAACAAAGCAAATTAGAACAAATTTGTCAACTGGTTAGCAACACAAATATTGAAGGAATTCCTGCTTCTGATATTGTTGCTCAAACAGTCAGAGCAACAGGACTACCGTTGCGGCATTTTGGAATGCACAACACTGTTTATATTAATGGCTCACAGCAATTTTCTAGAGATAGTTTACAGCGAGTAATCGCTGGAATGAACCGCATGATTAGTGGAGAAGCCCAAGAACAGTATCAGCTACTAAAACCTTCCAAGTGGACAACTCAAACTTTGTCAGCATATAGCAACCTAGATGTAGAACAGTTGAGCTTAACCAGACAGTCTTTGCAATGTCTTCTTGATCAAGAGGTATTTTATTGCCGGATTGAGGCTATTGAGGATGTGGAGTACGAAGGGTGGGTGTACGACTTTGAAGTTAGCAAACATCACAATTTCGTTGCTAACAATATTATTTGCCATAACACTGTCCAATTCATTGCTTTCCTCTTGCACTTGAAAGAACAGGATGCACTAGAAAATCCAACACTACTAGTTTGTCCAACTTCGGTTTTAGGCAACTGGGAAAGGGAAGTTAATAAATTTGCACCAAGCCTGAAAATTTTGCAATATCACGGTGACAAACGACCAAAAGGAAAAGCATTTTTAGAAGCTGTAAAAAAACACGATTTAATTGTTACCAGCTACTCACTGCTTTATCGAGATATCAAGTCATTGCAAAGTGTTTCTTGGCAGATAATAGTTTTAGATGAAGCTCAAAATGTAAAAAACCCAGAGGCGAAGCAGTCAAAAGCTGTACGGCAATTAGAAGCTACGTTTCGCATTGCATTAACGGGGACACCCGTAGAAAATAGATTACAAGAACTCTGGTCTATTTTGGATTTTCTTAATCCTGGCTATTTAGGCAATAAGCAATTTTTCCAGAGGCGGTTTGCCATGCCAATTGAAAAGTATGGTGATACGGCTTCTTTGACTCAGTTACGTTCATTAGTGCAACCATTTATACTGCGACGATTGAAAAGCGATCGCGACATCATTCAAGATTTACCAGATAAGCAAGAAATGACCGTATTTTGCGGTCTGACTGGTGAACAAGCCGCACTTTATCAAGAAGTTGTAGAACAATCTTTAGTAGAGATAGAATCTGCTGAAGGGTTGCAACGTCGCGGGATGATTTTGGCTTTACTAATTAAACTCAAGCAAATCTGCAATCATCCAGCCCAATATTTGAAACAAGCGACCTTAGAGCAACATAATTCAGCCAAACTTCTGCGGCTAGAAGAAATGTTAGAAGAAGTTTTAGCAGAAGGCGATGCCTACGGCGCTGCTAAGGCAGGACGCGCTTTAATTTTCACACAATTTGCTGAGTGGGGTAAATTACTTAAACCCTATTTAGAAAAACAGCTAGGGCGAGAAATATTCTTTTTATATGGCAGCACCACCAAAAAACAAAGAGAGGAAATGATCGACCGTTTCCAACACGACCCTCAAGGGCCACCAATTATGATTCTTTCTCTAAAAGCAGGTGGAGTAGGACTGAATTTAACACGAGCAAATCATGTATTCCATTTTGATAGATGGTGGAACCCAGCCGTAGAAAATCAAGCTACAGATAGAGTATTTCGGATTGGTCAAACCCGGAATGTACAAGTACATAAATTTGTTTGCACTGGCACTTTAGAAGAAAAAATTCATGACATGATTGAAAGTAAAAAACAACTAGCTGAACAAGTTGTAGGTGCTGGTGAAGAATGGTTAACTGAAATGGATACAGACCAACTTCGCAACTTACTACTACTTGATCGTAGTGCAGTCATTGACGATGATGCAGAATAAGTTTGTAAAAACTAGAAAGACTATTTGGTGTCGCAAGCGATTGAGATATTGCGATCGCGTCGCAATATCTTACTTATTTGTACAATAATCGCTATCGCTTACCAAAACGACTTGCATTGAATTGAGCAATCGAATGCGAGATGCTAAAAATAGCACCTTGCAAACCGTACCGCTTGGTGATAGCAGAGTACTAATAAAGATTAAACAATCACAAAATTGTCTTCGGTTAGTGACAATCCAGCACTTAGTTGTGCAAATTTTACCTGAGTAAACCCAGATGTACTACCATCAAGGTCAAAGAACAGTCCACCTGTAGCACTATCGTAGATAAATCGCTGAGTACTAGTGGTTGCAGATGTTCCAATGGTAAACTGACTTTTCTGAAGTGAAGGTGTTGACAACCCACCACCAAAACCAGCAGCCGATACCTGAATCAGTTCATTAGTCGCGTTGAAGTCATAAAGATTATCAAGTCCTTCATTGAAACTATTGAAAGCAAAGGTATCACTACCAGATCCTCCATAGAGGCTATCATTACCATTGCCACCTGTGAGGTAGTCATTGCCATTACCACCAATGAGTGTGTTCTTACCAGAGGCACTAGAGGCTGTGAGAGTATCATTGTCATCGCCTCCATCCAGCAGATTATCGCCTCTTGAACCGCTAGCACTCAAGCGATCGTCACCAGTCCCACCGTTGAGGGTGTTATTACCCAAAGAGCGAGAGTCAGAGTATCGGATGAAGTTGTTCTCGTATTCCCTGTACTCGCTATAGTCGCCAGAGACGGAGAGAGAATCATTGCCGTCATCCCCAGAGAGCAGGTTATTGCCTTTTGAACCGCCAGCACTCAATGTATCGTCACCAGTCCCACCGTTGAGGGTGTTATTGCCCAAGGAGCGAGAGTCAGAGTAGTTGTTTCCGTAGTCGCTGTATTCGCTGTAGTCGCTGTCGTTGCTAGAGACGGAGAGAGAATCATTGCCGTCGTCTCCAGAGAGTAAGTTATTGCCTTTTGAACCCCCAGCACTCAATGTATCGCTACCTGTACCTCCGTTGAGGGTATTATTGCCCAAGGAGCGAGAGTCAGAGTAGTTGTAGCCAAGGTAACGGTCGGAGGACTCGGAGCCAGAGACATCAAGAGAATCATTGCCATCGTCCCCAGAGAGCAGGTTATCGCCTTTTGAACCGCCAGCACTCAATGTATCGTTACCTACACCTCCGTTGAGGGTGTTATTGCCCAAGGAGCGAGAGTCGGAGGAGTAGGATGATTTGTATTTGCTGATTCCAAAGCTGCCAGAGACATCAAGAGAATCATTGCCATCGCCCCCAGAGAGCAGATTATCGCCTTTTGAACCGCCAGCACTCAAGCTATCGTTATCTGCACCTCCGTTGAGGATATTATTGCCTCTTGAACCGCTACTAGCACTCAAGATATCGTCACCTACACCTCCGTTGAGGGTGTTATTGCCTGTTGAACCGCTAGCACTCAATGTATCGTCACCAGTACCACCGTCAAGGGTATCATTGCCTGCACGGTCAATGAGAGTATCATTTCCCGCACCGCCAATGAGAGTATCATTTCCCGCACCACCTCTCAAAAGGTCATTACCACTCAAGCCGTTGATGATGTCATTACCCCCCTGACCATTGACGACATCATCTGAGTTATCTAAACCCGTAATGTTGTTGTCGAGATCATTGAGAAAGGTAACTGTGTTCTTGATGCCCAGGCTAGTTTGAGTGGAGTTAGCATCAAAGACATCAAAACTGTCGGTGATACTGGTTTGCCCATAAAATAGGATATTGCCAATGGCTGGTCTTGCTCCAGAAGCTTTCAAGTTCTCCAAGTTTTCTAATTTGAAGTTTTGCAGGATGAGTTTGGAATCACCTACCCCTTGAAAGTTGTCAATGGTGATTTCCAGATTGTTGCCATTCTGGGTAAGCACCAGATTTTTGGCAGTCACGCCCAGTTCGATAATATCCACTTCGGCAATGACTGCTGCTGTCGGGTTTGTTCCTTTACCTACGCCACCGAAATCGGTGATAATATCAGTGCCCCCGCTCCAGAAAAATTTATCATTACCCTTCCCACCTGTGAGGATATCATCACCACCCCCATCTGTGAGGATATCATTGCCAACGCCACCAATGAGTGTGTTATTGCCAAAAGCACCATAGGCACTAAGAGAATTATTACCATCGCCCCCAGAGAGTAGATTATTGCCTCTTGAATCGTCAACACGCAATGTATCGTCACCTGCGCCACCAATGAGTGTGTTATTGCCTGAGGCAGTATAGCGGTAGTAGTTATCGCCTAAGACACTAAGAGAATCATTGCCATCCTCCCCAGAGAGTAGATTATTGCCTGTTGAGTTGTTAGCGTTCAAGTTATCGTTACCAGCACCACCAATGAGTGTGTTATTGCTACTCAAATTTATACCAATGGGTTCGAGACCGGCACTAAGAGAATCATTGCCATCGCCACCAGAGAGCAGGTTATTACCTGTTGAATTGAGAACATCAAAGCGATCGTCGCCAGCGCCACCAATGAATGTATTATTGCCTGAGCTTTCATAGGCAAAGTAAAAATCATTGCCATTCCCTCCATTGAGAGTGTTATTACCAGTGTTATTACTAACGACATAGCCATTATAGAGGGAAAAATAATCATTGCCATCGCCACCAGAGAGCAGGTTATCGCCTGTTAAAGAGTAAATATTGAAGCTGTCATCACCAGCGCCACCGTTGAGGGTGTTATTGCCAGAGCTGTAATTAGCAGATAAATGATCATTGCCATCGCCACCAGAGAGCAGATTATTGCCTGGTAAAGAGTCAACATTCAAGTAATCGTCACCCGTACCACCAACGAGGGAGTCATTACCCGTACCACCAACGAGGGTGTCATTCCCTACACCACCAATGAGAGTATCATTTCCCGTACCACCCCGCAGCAAGTCGTTGCCACTTTTGCCGTCGATTTTGTCATTCCCGCCTTGACCATTAACGACATCATCTGAATCGTCTAAACCCGTAATGTTGTTGTCGAGGTCATTGAGGAAGGTAACAGTGTTCTTAATGCCCAGGCTGGTATCAGTAGAGTTGGCATCAAGGACATTAAAATTGTCGGTGATGCTAGTTTGTCCACTAAATAGGATATTGCCAATGGCTGGTCTTGCTCCAGAAGCTTTCAGGTTCTCCAAGTTTTCTAATTTGAAGTTTTGCAGGATGACTTTGGCACTATCTACCCCTACTCCTTCAAAGGTGATTTCTAGATTGCTGCCATTCTGGGTAAGCAGCATATTTGGAGCAGTGAAGGGATAGCCGTCGAATTTGATGGTATCCACTTCAGCAAGAACTGCTGCTGTCGGGTTAATTCCTTTACCCACGCCACCGAAATCAGTGATGGTATCAGTACCGTCACCCAAATTGTAAACAAATGTATCTTTGCCGCCGCCACCAGTTAAGGTATCGTCGCCCTGGTTAGCTGTGATGGTATCGCTACCTGCTTCACCGTTAATCGTGTCTGCTAACTCGCTGCCCACTAAAGTATCATTCTCGTTGGTTCCAATGATATTTGCCATAACTTTTACCTACCTCAATCGATTTTTTCAGTAATTTAAGTGAACAAGCATGATTAAACCAGTTCGCAATTCGCAATTGGCAATTACGTTTTGTAGAAGATTTTAATTAGGCATCAAAACCTGCCGCCTGTAGAGGCAGGGGAATTAAATCTCCAACTTTGTCAGGACTTACGCAAAAGATAACGAAAGTAGCGGTAATTCATGAACTATCGCTACGCAAGAATAAGGTTTTCGGTCACATCTTGCGTAAGTCCTGTTTGTTAAAAAATCTGACAATTGAATACCTAAAATTCAGACTCGATATTTGGTTTCTTGCCAGCATCTAAGTCTTAGTAGAAGAGAAAATAGTCAAGTGTTGTTCGGAAAAGATATTTTTATACCCTCCTTGTAGGCTTGTCTGCGTAGATGTATAGCTTGAAAATAGGGAACATCTAAATAACCGAACACTGAGCATATACTACTGTATTTACTTAGATATCTTTGCTTAAAGACACATCTTTGCATATTCTTCACATTATTTGCTGATAAGTTTATGTACTATTAATAATCTTTTGATAGTCAATCTTACCGAAGGCTATTACAGACTGGTATAACGTTTGTAACCAAGAAACCTGCGAACGCAGACATTAGTGCTTCTGGCTCCAAAGCGCAGATCAATCAAATGACCTTTGTTCTCAAAAATTCTCAAACCCTTGAGGGCAGTGTTGATGGATCTGATGGCTGGGGTTGAGATTAAAGGGCAATACTTCTTGGTAAAGGACAAAAGCAGGGTAAAATAATAATTGTTCTCTAAGAAATGCGATGCCTAGATTGGGCTGCGCCTACGGATTTTTTAACCAATCCTCAATCCCCAGTTCTTTTTACTTTGAGCGAAGCAACCATGACCAATTATACTCTTCAAGCTAGTCGAGAATGGTGGTCACAGCAATGGCTAGATTTGCTAGATTCTTATCGTTTTAAAAAGCGTTTAGAACGTGCGAGAAATTATGCTCGTCAGGGAAATGTTTTGAGCATCGAATTTAAAGGTGCAAAAGTATTGGCTAGGGTGCAAGGTAGTGAAGTAGAACCTTATAAAGTTTCCCTTTCTCTTGAACCATTTACCGATGAACAATGGGGTTATGTAATTGAAACCATGTCCCAAAGGGCAATTTTTGCTGCCAAGCTACTAGCAGGAGAAATGCCACAAAATATAGAAGAAGTATTCACAGCTAATGGTCTTTCGATATTTCCTTTTACCCTTGGTGATGTCCAGAGTAAATGCTCTTGTCCTGATAAAGCAAATCCCTGTAAACACATTGGTGCTATATACTATCAGTTAGGCGATCGCTTCAGTGAAGACCCCTTTGTACTATTTCAATTGCGCGGACGCACCAAAGAGCAAATTATTAGCGATTTACGTCAATTACGTAGTGCTAAAATTCAACCAAATACCACTGAAACGCCCGTTCTTCAACAGTCAATTCCTAATAACAAATACTCGGTAAAAATTGATTCTTTCTGGCAATACAATGAGCCATTAGAGTCATCGTTGGTAGTGATTGCGCCGTCCACTAGCGAGATGGTATTAGATGTATTAGGAGCAATCCCACTAGCAAAGGAAGAGGAAAATGCAGTAAATTCAACTTCGAGTGATGTGGTAATGAAGTACTTGAATACAGTTTACAGAGATGTGAGCCAAAAGGCTTTTTTAGCAGCAATGAATGTGGGAGCAACCTAATTCGTAATTATAATTGACTAGATATAGCAGTCGAAGCATAGGTTAGGACTATGTTGGTTGCTGAAACCTTTGATAATACTGAGTTTCTACTCAGCACGGGCTAAACGCCCCGCTTCCGCTAACAGCACGGGCTAAACGCCCCGCTTCCGCTAACAGCACTTTGCTATAGTTCACCTTCTCCGCCTTTTCTCACCCATTCGCGCACCGCCTGAAGAATTGCGCGTCTGCCATCTGCCCGATTTTGCTCAATCAGTTTTGGCAGATATCTAATTTCTAAAGTAGGAAACACTAAACTTTTCTCTGACTCGACATATTCCCCATTTTGCAGGTGATAAATCTTGAGTTCACCGGAGTCATAACACCAGAGTTCTGGTACTCCCAGGCGGGCATAAATGGGAAAACGATTTAGAGATTTATTGGTAATATCAATTTCCAGTGCTAAATCAGGCGGTGGGTCTTGTCTCAAGTCCAGATCCAATCTACCCCGAACCGTAGCTTCATTCTGGAAATAGAAGCAGTTATCTGACTCTACCCCTGCCATTCGGCTTTCTCGCTTCCAAGTAGTCGAACCATAACTTTCATAGTCTAAATCCAAGACATCAGCGATTTCTTTGACCAAATCGCTAATTACCTCTTTGTAATGTTCGTGTTCAGGTAAAGGTGTGATAATTTCCAAAGTAGTGCGATCGTAAGCTAACCGTGCTGCCCGATGCTCTCCTAAGTCTTTTAAAAGATTTTCAAACTGTTGCCAGCTAATGTCGTAAAGCATTACTCGGTCTGCTCGATTCTTGGCGACTGTCATTGTTACGACCTCCAGAATGTTTTATTGTCCAAACTCAAGCCTAGCCTGTTCTACCAAATCAGCTGTCACAGCCTCTTGGTTTGCTTCATGAGCCAGCTGTTCAATTCTGGCTCTAGCTTGAGCGCGGACAAAAAAGGGAATATTTTGTAACTTTTCTTTAGCTTCAGCTGTCCATCGCAAAGCATCAATAAAATTAGAGTCACTCATGGTATTAATTACCTTAGTCGCTCAGTTTAATCAATAGATTATTAATTTTCCTACAAAAAAAGCCCTTGCTTTTATGCAAGAGCCTCTAAATTATTTTAGTTGTCAGTGATGAAATAAACCTTACAACCTAATCTAGGTCGTCCATAAACATCACTGGCTCAGTATCACGGTTAATTCCTTTCTCAAAACCACCAGCCGCAGCCCGTGCGCGACCAGCGTGCCACAAGTGACCAACTAGGAAGAAGAATCCTAGTACGAAGTGAGAAGTCGACAACCAAGCGCGAGGAGATACGTAGTTGAAGGAGTTAATTTCGGTAGCCACACCACCCACGGAGTTCAAAGAACCCAGAGGAGCATGTGTCATGTATTCAGCAGCGCGACGAGCTTGCCAAGGCTGAATATCATTCTTGATTTTTTCCAAGTCAAGACCATTGGGGCCACGTAGAGGCTCCAACCAAGGCCCACGGAAATCCCAGAAGCGCATGGTTTCACCACCGAAGATGATTTCACCAGTGGGAGAGCGCATTAGGTATTTACCTAGACCAGTGGGGCCTTGGGCAGAACCGACGTTAGCACCCAAGCGTTGGTCACGAATCAAGAAGGTTAAAGCTTGAGCTTGAGAAGCTTCTGGACCGGTAGGACCAAAGAATTCGCTGGGGTAAACGGTGTTGTTAAACCAAACAAAAATTGAGGCAATGAAGCCCATCAGCGAAAGAGCGCCCAAGCTGTAGGAGAGATAAGCCTCACCAGACCAGATAGATGCACGACGTGACCAAGCAAAAGGCTTGGTAAGAATGTGGTAAATACCGCCAGCAATTAAGATAAAGGCGACCCAAATGTGACCACCGACTACATCTTCCAAGTTATTGACGCTAACAATCCAGCCTTCGCCACCAAAGGGAGACTTGATTACATAACCGAAGATAACTGCTGGGTTCAATGTTGGATTGGTAATAATCCGAACATCACCACCACCTGGGGCCCAGGTGTCATACAACCCACCAAAGAACATTGCCTTTAACACTAAAAGCAATGCACCGAATCCCAAAATAATCAAGTGGAACCCAATGATATTGGTCATCTTATTCTTGTCTTTCCAGTCGTAACCAAAGAAAGAAGAATATTCTTCTAAGGTTTCTGGACCACGGACGGCATGATAGATACCGCCAAAGCCAAGGACGGCTGAGGAAATTAGGTGGAGTACACCGACAACAAAGTAAGGGAAGGTATCGATGACTTCACCACCAGCACCAACACCCCAACCCTGAGTGGCGAGGTGAGGTAACAGGATTAAGCCCTGCTCGTACATGGGCTTTTCAGGAATGAAGTGAGCGACTTCAAACAAAGTCATCGCTCCAGCCCAGAATACAATCAAACCAGCGTGGGCAACGTGAGCACCCAGCAGTTTACCAGATAGGTTGATTAAACGTGCGTTACCAGACCACCAAGCAAACCCGGTGGTTTCTTGGTCGCGTCCAGCGCCGCCTAAGATATTTGGTCTATTAGAGAGCGTTACCACGTGGTAATACCTCCTCAGGGAATACAAATTGTTCGTGGGGTTGATCTTGAGGAGCCATCCAAGCGCGGA
>NZ_JAVRBM010000030.1:0-7946 GCF_034531255.1 Nostoc sp. ChiQUE01b
CCTTGGCAGAGAAGGCTCTGCTTCCTAAACGACCTTTTCAGGTCGCGCCGGACTGGTTACCGTGATTCACTCACAACGAATCGCACCTGCCCTCTGCCTCCTGCCTTCTTGAAAGTCACTCTCACCCAAACTGGGACTGATGCCCAAATTCAAGTTACAGATACTGGAAAAGGCATTAAACTAGACTTTTTACCCTATGTGTTTGAACATTTTCGCCAAGAAGGTTTCAACGGCATCTAGCCAAACCAGTTGAGCCAAACGAAATTGTGACAATTGCTGCCCGTCTGTGTGGGCGAAAGGAAAACGCATGACTGTGGATCGTTCAACGGCTGAACAGCTTTTTGCAGGCAAGGGCGAAATGGCAATGCGAATGCGATCGCACGATTGGTCGCAAACCCCGCTTGGTGCTGTGGAAACTTGGACTCAAAGCCTGCGATCAACGCTGAGTATTTGCCTCAATTCCCGTTTTCCCATCGCCATTTACTGGGGGCAAGACTGCTTGCTGCTCTACAACGATGCTTGGCGACCGATCGTTGGTGACAAGCACCCGTGGGCACTGGGTCGCCCCGCACGCGAAGTCTGGTCTGAGATTTGGGACGACATTGGGCCGGAATTAGCAGGCGTTTTAGCGACGGGTGAAGGCACATTCCATAACGATGAACTTTTGTCAATGCATCGGTTTGGCTATACCGAGGAATGTTTCTTCGAGTACACCTTCAATCCCATCCAGGGGCAGGGCGGTGTGATTGACGGCGTATTTAACGTTGTCAGTGAAACTACCTATCGGGTGTTGAACGATCGCCGCGCTCGCCTGCTCCGGGAAGTAGCAGCTAAAACTGGAACTACGAAAACTGCGGAAGAATTATGTGCCTTGATGGTAGAGGCTTTCAAGTCCGATCCGTTTGACATTCCTTTTGCTTTCCTCTACTTGATTGACCAGGACGGGAAACAGGCTCGGCTATGTGGCAGTACTGATGCCCCAGACAGTTCCATCATTCCGGCGGTCGTAGACCTGACTGCGGCGAATGATATTGATGGCTGGGTGATCGCCCTGGCCGCTCGTACTGGCAAATCACAAGCGATCAATGATCTAGAATCTCGCTTTGGAAGACTCCCGGGCAGCCCTTGGTCAGAGCCACCACAGTCAGCAATGGTGTTGCCGATCGCTGCCACTGGGCAAGGTAAAGTTACCGGAGTGCTGGTGGTTGTTGCTAGCCCGCGTCGCAGACTCGATGATAATTACCGAGATTTCTTCGATCAAGTTGCTGGGCAGATGGCAACGGCACTCGCCAATGTCCGTGCTTATGAAGAAGAGCGTCAACGGGCGGAAGCGTTAGCAGAACTCGATCGCGCTAAAACCGTATTTTTCAGTAACATTAGCCATGAATTTCGGACTCCCTTGACGCTAATGTTGAGTCCCTTGGAGGCACTGGCGAACACATTAGATGAACGGTTACAATTCAATGAGCGGGAACAATTACAACTGGTGCAGCGCAACGGACTGCGCTTACAAAAATTAGTCAATACGCTGCTCGATTTTTCGCGGATTGAAGCGGGACGAGTGCAAGCGATGTATGAGCCAACCGATTTAGCCGCATTCACTAGCGACTTAGCCAGTGTATTTCGCTCCCTCATTGAACAGGCGGGATTGCAACTAAGGGTAGAGTGTCCGGCACTGCCAGAACCAGTGTATGTCGATCGCGATATGTGGGAAAAAATTGTTCTCAATTTGATGTCGAATGCGTTCAAGTTCACATTCACTGGCAGCATCACGGTTACATTACAGGCGATCGCGGATCGGGTAGAATTACAAGTTGCAGATACGGGTGTTGGCATTCCCCCAGAGGAATTACCGCGATTATTTGAACGATTTCATCGTGTCAATGGAGCAAAGTCACGCACCTATGAAGGATCGGGGATTGGACTCGCCCTTGTGCAAGAGCTGGTGAAACTGCACGGAGGTTCGATTCGGGTCACGAGTGTTTTAGATCGAGGAACTACGTTTACTGTGGCGATTCCGTTTGGTTCGACGCATCTACCAAGCGATCAAATTCAAACGCCCCGGACTCTGCAATCGACCGCGCTAGGAACGGCTCCGTTTGTGGAGGAAGCATCGCGTTGGCTATCTACAGAGAGTTCTGAGTTCTCAGTTTTGAGTTCTGAGTTAAATACTGAATCTTCAATTCAAAACTCAAAATTCAAAACTCAAAACTCTCTCTGCGCTCGGATTCTCTTAGCCGATGACAATGCCGATATGCGCGAATATGTCACACGCTTGTTAAGCCCATACTACGAAGTTGAAGCGGTGAGTGATGGCATGGCGGCATGGAAGGCGATCACTGAACGCGCTGTTGATTTAGTGCTGACAGACGTGATGATGCCGCGCTTGGATGGATTTGGCTTGTTGCGCCAACTGCGAGAACATCCGCAAACTCAAGAAATTTCGATTATTCTGTTATCGGCGCGGGCGGGAGAAGAAGCCCGTATTGAAGGTTTGGCAGCAGGAGCCGATGATTATCTGATTAAACCGTTCTCAGCGCGGGAACTGCTGGCAAAGGTCGAAGCAACCTTGAAGCTAACACAATTGCGGCGGGAAGCAATGCAACGAGAGCAAGTGCTGAGGCTAGAAGCCGAAACTGCTCAACAGAAGGTGGAAACAATTCTATCGAGTATTAGTGATGCATTTGTGGTGCTGGATCGAGACTGGAATTTTACCTACGTCAACGATCGCTATTGTGAAATCGTTGATATGGAGCGGGAAGCTCTTTTAGGTCAAAACGTCTGGGAACTGTTTGCCGATGCGGCTGGTAGCGAAGCTCACATTCAATTTCAACAGGTACTGAGGGAGCAAATCTCAGTGCAGTTTGAGTGGCTGTTTCCCACCTGGAATCGCTGGTTTGAGTATCGGGTTTACCCATCGCCGGATGGACTGACGATTTTTCTCTCTGAAATCACCGATGCAAAGCACCGCGAAGCAGAACGCAAACAAGCCGAAGAACAACTGCGGCAGCGTGAAGCTGAACTGACAGAAGCGCAGCGCATCGGTAAGATTGGCAGTTGGTATTGGGACGCGAAGACCGACATCACCACTGGCTCAGATCAACTGCTGCGGATTTACGGGTTTGATCCAAAGCGCGACACGATGCCCAACTTTGCTGCTCAGGACGGCTGGCTTTACCCGCACGCAAGTTGGCAGCGCATCAATACGGCTGTCCAACAGGCATTGAAAACGGGAGTCGGCTACGAACTCGACGTGCAGGCATTTTGCAACGGTACGCCGATTTGGATCACTACCCGCTGTGAAGTTGTACGCGACTCAGACAGCACGATTGTGGGGTTACGCGGCACGGTTCAAGATATCACGGCAAGAAAACAGACAGAAGAAAAACTGTCCGAATCGGAAGAACGTTTACAAATGCTTTTAGCACGAGAACAAGCAGCACGGGAGTCTGCCGAAACCGCTAACCGCGTCAAAGACGAGTTTTTAGCCGTGCTGTCTCATGAGTTGCGATCGCCCCTCAATCCCATTTTGGGTTGGTCAAAGCTGCTACAACAAGGCAACCTCGACGCGGCAAAAACGGCAAACGCGCTGGCCGTGATCGCCCGCAATGCCCAACTGCAAGCGCAACTGATTGACGATCTGCTCGATATCTCGCGGATTCTGCGTGGCAAATTGAGTTTGAATCAGATGCCTGTTGACTTGAATCTGGTGATTGCATCTGCCCTGGAAACGGTTCGCCTAGCTGCCGAAGCCAAGTCGTTGTACATTGAGACAACAGTTCTACCGAATATCAGAACCGTTACAGGTGATGCTGGACGATTGCAACAAGTGGTTTGGAATCTTCTTGCTAACGCAGTGAAGTTTACGCCACCAGGCGGACAAATCACCATCGCCTTGACTCAAGGAGCAACTTATGCACAAATTCAAGTCATTGATACAGGTAAAGGTATTAATCCTGACTTTTTGCCCTACGTATTTGAGCATTTTCGCCAAGAAGATGGAGCCACCACGCGGAAGTTTGGCGGACTGGGGTTAGGATTGGCGATCGCCCGGCAAATCGTCGAACTACATGGTGGAACTGTTGCAGTTGCTAGTCCAGGTGAAGGGCAGGGTGCCACCTTCACAGTCCAACTCCCACTTGCGCCTGTATCAAGTCCAACTTTGTCAAGAGCAGTTGACTCAGACTCAACGGATGACGATTTGAGTGACATCCACATCTTAGTGGTGGATGATGAACCAGATTCCCGTGAGTTTGTGGCTTTTGTTCTAGAGCAAGCAGGCGCGATCGTCACCAATGTTGCATCGGGAATTGAGGCATTGCAAACCATCGATCAGTCCTTCGATCTCATCGTCAGCGATATTGGAATGCCAGAGATGGATGGCTATATGTTAATGCAACAAATTCGGGCGCGATTGCCCGATCGCCAGATTCCAGCCATTGCTCTGACTGCCTACGCCGGAGAATTTGATCGCCAGCAGGCATTAGCCGCAGGGTTTCAACGGCATCTAGCGAAACCGATTGAGCCAGAGATGCTTGTACAAACGATTGTGAGTTTAATTAACCTGAGTTCTATGTAATGAATATGCTAAATTAATAGCTAAAATGCCAGTTTAGCACTGATTTTGATGTCAGTAAATAAGACTTTGCTGGGGGCGTTTTGGTGTTAACTGAACAGTTGATGAATTAACTGTCTCAAATACAATTCCTTTCACCTGATGAGATTCACTGCAATACTCAAATCCAGTTTTTTCCAAACCTTATCTGCTGTAAACACTGGAGCTTGCAGAATAATTCCCAGGGCTAAACAGGCGCGGTCGCCCAATGATAAGCCATGCTGCTGAGTTTGACCGTTCAAGTTAGCCGCGATATCTGCTTGCTCTTTATTAAAGGGGATTGCGTCAATATCCAACCAGCGCAAAATCTTTTGAGACGTGAATTGGTCATACTTTCTTTGTAGAACCGTTGATGTTTCGCAAAGGTTGACCATAGATATAACCGCATCAGCCAAAACACTTTTGACAACATCTTTGCCCGGTTCTTCGTGAATAAGCGTCAATAGCGCCGAGGCATCAAGAACCGCTTTGTTCTTCACGGGAAAACTCCTCTCGTCTAGATGCAATTAATTCTTCGCTCCAACTAGAGCGATCGCCAGCACTAAGGGAGCGAACCAGATTATGTACCATCTCCAGCTTCTGAAATTGAGACAAAATTTTCACTTCACCATTTTCTTCAGAAATGGTTATTGTATCGCCTTCGGCTATATGCAAATTCTTACGCAAAGATGCAGGCAGTGTTATTCTTCCCCCACTCAGTACATCTACCTTATATTCCATATATATACTTTCATCACCATATTGATTAAAAGTACATCAATATGCTTTAACACTCAATTAAAAAATAGGCATATTTAAATAGATGTGCATTTTTTATTTAGAGTGCGTACAAATAATGTTTCTATTCCCTATCCCTATCAAAAAAAGGTCGTTTTTTAATAGGGGATTTTACGTCTTTTTAACAATGGCTGGGGCGACTTCTGGATTGGCTTTTACCATACCCGTTTTTTGACAGGGTAAACTTGCCCCAAAGCGGGGTTTCTACCATATTTCGGTTATAAGTTGGGTAAAAGCGCAGTCAGGCTAACGGCTCAAATCAGCGACGGCAGATCACCTCGGACTCTGCCCTAACAGCTAGAGTCCGTCCGCTGCATTTAAATTGCTAGCCCTTTGCTGTATACTTGAAAGCAGCTACTCCCAACGTCAGCAATGACCATCAAACCCCAAAAAATTTTGATTTTGGCAGCAAATCCTAAGCAGACAGTACGTTTGCGTCTCGATGAAGAATTGCGTGACATTAAGGAAGGTTTGCAAAGGGCGCAAAATCGGGAGAATTTTGATCTGCGGTATGATTTGGCAGTACGTCCGAGGGATATTCGCCGCGCTATTTTGGATTATCGACCAAACATTATCCACTTTTCTGGGCATGGTGCAGGAGTACAAGGATTAGCTTTTGAAGATGAAATTGGAAACGAACAGCTAGTTACGGGAGAAGCATTAGCTGGACTTTTTGGACAGTTTTCTAATCAAGTAGAATGTGTGCTGTTGAATGCTTGCTACTCCCAAGTCCAAGCAAAAGCGATCGCCCAACACATCAATTATGTGATTGGCATGAACGATCAAATCCAAGATGAAGCGGCAATTGAATTTGTTGTGGGATTTTACGATGCACTTCTGGCTTACAATCCCCAATATGATCAAAGTTCGCCTGTAGAGTTTGCTTTTAATATTGCCAAGAATGCGATTATGTTAGCTGGCGTGTCTGGCGAGTCGATTCCTGAAATTAAAAAAAAACTAATCTAACTCCCCATCATCTACCTTTAGGAAATCTTACCAATGTCCCAGAATTACCACCGCACTTTTTACTCCGTCCCCAACAACTTACGCCCTTAAAACACAAGGTATTGTTGCTAACAAAACAACCTGTGGGGATTACAGGGAAAAGCCGCCGTGTTGGTGTGCAAGGAATGGGCGGAATTGGTAAAACAGTCTTAGCTACAGCACTGGCGCGGGATGAAGAGGTCAGAAAGGCGTTTCCTGATGGGGTGTTTTGGGTAACATTTGGACAAACACCCCAGATTTTGACTTGGCAATCCTATCTTGCTCAGGCGTTAGGCGACTTGCAAGCGGCCTTTACCGAGATTGGATTGGCGAAAGCACGGTTGCGAGAGCTGTTTGCAGATAAAGCTTGCTTGCTGATTTTGGATGATATTTGGCGTTTGGATGATGCGACGGCGTTTGATGTGTTAGGAGAACGGTGTCAAATGTTAGTTACCACCCGTAATGTAGCAATAGTTACAGGGATGGGAGGGGAAGAATATCAGCTTGAGGTCTTAGATGCACAACAGGCGTTAGCACTTTTGGCAGATTGGGCAAATCAACCGCAGATCATTGACCCCACACAGCAAAATGATGTCATCTTGCAGGTAGCGCGGGAATGTGGATATTTGCCCTTAGCATTGGCGATGGTAGGGGCGATGATGCGCTTTAAACCGCCAAATCGCTGGCACAATATTTTAGAAAAACTACGTAGTGCTGATTTAGAGAAAATCAAACAACAGTTTCCCGATTATCCTTATCCAAATTTACTCAAGGCAATTCAGGTGAGTGTGGAGGATATGTCTGAGAATTATCAACAGCGATATTTAGATTTTGCGGTCTTTCCTGAAGATACACCAATACCAGAAGCAGTATTGCAGACTTTTTGGCAACCGTTGGGGTTAGATGAGTTTGATAGCCAAGATGTGATTGATGAATTAGTGAGTAAATCTCTGGCTTTGCGGGATGAAGCGGGAAGTTTGCGCTTGCATGACTTGCAGTTTGATTATGTCAGAAAGCAGCACGCCACCTTAGTAACCGAAAGTGGAAGGATAGGTTTTTTGCACAATCGTCTATTAAATGCCTATAGTGAAAAATACTCTGAAGGTTGGCATAGTTTAGAAAATGACGGTTATATCTATCAAAATTTAGCCTATCACTTGCAGACAGGGGGAAGGGAAACAGAATTACAACAACTGCTGTGTGATTTTCGCTGGTTGCAGGCGAAGTTGGAGAACACTAATGTTAATGGTTTGATAGCAGATTATGATTTTTTGCCTGAAGATGAGAATTTACAGTTAATTCAAGGTGCATTGCGACTGTCGGCACATTTTTTAAATCAAGATAAACAGCAATTACCAGGGCAATTATTAGGGCGGTTGCTGGGTTTTGAAAGAGAAGAAATTCAAAGATTGTTAACGCAGGCGCAGCAATGCAAAACCCCTTCCTTGCTTCCCCAAACAGCCAGCTTGGCTCCCCCTGGCGGTTCCTTAGTACGTACCCTAGCAGGTCATAGCGACTCGGTAAACGCAGTTGCCCTCACCCCAGATGGTCAGTACGTAATTTCAGGTTC